>NZ_JBSFVR010000066.1:0-27294 GCF_053592415.1 Streptomyces sp. NPDC002690
GACGGTGAGGGCACGGACGCCGAGCGGCGCGGCGAGGGCGCGCAGGGCGGGTTCGCCGAGGCGTACCCACCGCTGTCCGGCGCCCAGGGTGGCGACGAGCCGCTTCTGAGAGGTGAACGCGACGGCGGTGCGCGCGCCGAGCGGGGTGCGGAAGAACAGAGCCCGGACGCTCGACGGGCAGCCGACGGAACCCGACCGGACGGGTACGAACAGGGGCCCGGCCGGGACGGATGCGAGGGGAGGTCCGGCCGGGACGGGTTCGAGGGGGTCGGAATCAGGCAGCGCGCTTTCCATGGTGCCTCCAGGCGTCGGCACGGGTCGCGGAGGCGACCCGGCGGGTTCGTCTTCGACGCTAAGTCCGCAGGCAGGAGACGGACCGGGTGAATCCCGGGCCCTGACGGGTACTTGACGCCGGACCGGGGTCACGTTGACGCGACTCTGATGCGGGGGCGTCTTTCGGCGTCCGGCCGGGGGACGTCCGGGGGCTCTTCGGGGGCCTTCCAGGCGCTTTTCGGGGTTCTTTCGGGGCGCAGGGGCTTTTCGGGGTCCTTCCGGGGCGTCCGTCGCGGCCCCGGCCGCGCGGAAACGGGACACGCCCCGGCCGTGGCGGCCGGGGCGTGTCGGGGTGCGGCTGGGTGGAGCCGGGTGGAGCCGGGTGGAGCTGGGCGCGTCCGGAGCGCCGGACGCGACGGGGTGGTCCGGCTCAGAGGTCGAACTCGTGCGGCGGCAGGTCGAGCGCGAAGCACGCCTCCCGGACCACGGCCTGCTCCGACTTGTCGAAGTCGCCGTCGGCGCCGCCGATGACGATGCCGATCTGGATGACCGCGCGCGCCTCGGCCGGCTTCTTCTTCGCTTTGGCGATCTCCTGGAGCACGGTGACCTTGCCGAAGGCGAAGTCCGCGGTGAGCTTGTCCACGTACGCGTTGAAGCGACGCTGGAGGTCTTCCGCGGGGAAGTTCTGGAGCACGTCGTTGCTCATGATCAGCTGGGCGACGCGCTGACGCTCCGACGGGTCGATGGAACCGTCGGCCGCGGAGACCAGGGCGCACATCGCCATGCTCGCGTCGCGGAACGCACCGCTCTTCAGGTCGTTCTTCTTCGCCTCCAGCTGCGTCTGCATCGTCGAGGCGGATTCCTTGATCCGGTCCCAAAGGGCCATGACGTCTCCATACGTTGCTTCGTGGTGCGTTGCCTGAACCGAAGGGAACTCTACAGACGTGTAGAACTCGGTGCTCTACCGGCAGGCTTTGCCCCGGAAAGACGGCTCAGTAGGATGCGGCGAATCGCTGAGCAGTGCCCGGGCCCGCCCCGCCGTGACTGCGAGAGCTCGCGAAGGGCGGACACCGCATGGGAAACGCCGGAAGGCACGAAGACGTTCCGCCGGGGCGTGACACCTCACCGGAGGTCTCCCGAGAGGGTGCTCCGGACGTTCCGCCGGAGAGCGCTCCGTCGGACAGCTCTCCGGCGGGCGGCGGGCGGCTGCGCAGGCGTGCGCAGGGCGAGCTGGAGGCCCAGGTGCTCGCGGTCGTGCGTGCGGGCGGCGGGCCGGTGACGGCGGGCTGGGTGCGGGAACGCCTCGAAGGCGGCCTCGCCCACACGACCGTCATCACGATCCTCTCCCGCCTCCATCAGAAGAACGCGGTCACCCGCACCCGTGCGGGCCGCTCCTACACCTGGACGAACGCCTCCGACGAAGCCGGTCTCGCCGCGCTGCGGATGCGCCGGGTGCTCGACGGCGAACGGGACCGCGAGGCCGTCCTCGCCCGCTTCGTCTCCGCGCTCAGCCCCGGTGACGAGGAGCGCCTGCGCGCCCTGCTGTCCCGGGCCGCGCAGGCCGGGCCGGACCCGGCCGACCCCACGCAAGGCCGATGACGATGAGGGAACGATGGGCGTCTTCGTCTACCTGCCACTCGTACTGCCGCTGACGGCGCTTCCCGTCGCGCGGCTGGCCGCACAGCACCTGCACCCGCGCAGCGCGACCCGTCTGCTGGCCGCCGCCGGTACGACGCTCGCCCTGTGCAGCACCCTCTGCCTCGCCCTGCTGATGGTGATCGGTACGGCCCGGCTCCCGGGCAACCCGCTGCCGGACGGCTGGTCGGACCCCGAGGTCAGGGCCGCGCTGCCCTACGAGGACCGGACGGGCCTGGTGGCCATCGGCGTGCTGGGCGCGGTGGTGGCCGGCTGCGGGGCGACGCTCGTACGCCACGTACGTACCCGGTACGCCGCGGCCCGCGCGCTGAAGGCGGCGGGGCAGGCGGGCGAGGGGTACGGGCGCGCTCATGGGCCCGGGGTGAGCGTGGTGGAGTCCCCCGTCCCCTACGCGTACGCGCTCCCCGGCGGCCTCCGCCCGGCCCACCGTCGGCGCAGTGCCCGGCGAGGCGATCCGCGGGGTGGCCGGAAGGGGGGTACGGGCCGGGTCGTCGTCTCCAGCGCCCTGCTCGACTGTCTGGAACCGCCCGAGCGGGAGGCCCTGTTCGCCCATGAGCGGGCCCACTTGGTGGGGCGTCACCACCGCTATCTGCTGCTGACCCAACTCGCCGCGCGCGCCAACCCGTTCCTGGTACCCCTGCGTACAGCCGTGGCGTACAGCGCCGAGCGCTGGGCCGACGAGGAGGCGGCACGGGCGGTGGGCAGCCGCCGTGTGGTGGCGCGGGCGGTGGGCAAGGCGGCGCTGGTTTCGGCCGGATCGCCGTACGGGGGCCTGGCCGCCTTCGCGGTGGAAGGGCCCGTACCGCGCCGGGTCGCCGCCCTCCTCGACCCCGCCCCGACCGCACGTTTCTGGCCACCCGCATCGGCCCATCTGCTTCTTGCCGCGCTGACGGCGACGGTGGGCACGGCGGCTTCGGCGCTGTCGTCGGTGAACGCCACGGTGACGCTGGTGCGCATCCTGCACGCGGCGACCTCGTTGTAGTGGGTGTCCCCAGCGTTCCCCACCTGGGGTTTCGGCGGTCGGCCGGTAAAGACGGCGCGCCGCGTGCAGTACACAACTGTTGCCGTGTACGGGAACGATGACAGCGGTGTCGTGGGTTCAGGACTTCCGGGCAGGGCATCGCGCGGACGGCTCATAGTGATCACACAGCAGGTCCCCCCAACAGATCACCGGCGGTCCGCGGAGACGTCTCTCCCCGGGCGCCCTCTCCACGGGAGCATCACCATGGCTTCGGCCCTCCGCAGCAAGACCGCCGTCCTCGTCGCCGCAGCCTTCGCGAGCACCCTGCTTCTCACGGCCTGTCAGGGCAGCGACTCCGACGCGGCCTCGGACACCGGCGCGAAGGACACGAGCACCGGCGCCCCGCTGGAGACGGCCCCCTCGGCTTCGGCGACGCAGGGCGCGCCGTCCGCCGCGGCCTCCGACAGCGGCAGCGGCACGACCGGTGGCAGCGCCACCTCGGGCGGGGACACGGCGTCGGGCGACTCGGAGACGGTGATCGAGGGCATCGACCAGGGCAAGGGCGTCAACGGCACCTGGAACGGGAAGGTGACCTTCCTGGCCCCCGGCAAGTACACGGTGGTCGGCGCGGACGGCACCGAGCAGCAGTTCCTCGTGTCCGAGGACACGGACATCGAGGGCACCGGCGACATCTGCGGTGTCGAGGGCGGGCAGGCGGCGATGCCGTGCAGCGAGGAGATGCTGGAGTCCGCCACCAAGGGAGACGGCGTCGCCGCCGAGGTCGTCGTCGTGAACGGCATCGCCAAGAGCATCGTCGACAACCACTGACACCCACCGCCGGACCATCGGCGGGTCACGTCGGAGGTCTCCCGCTTCCCCGCTCCCGGGAACAGCATCGGCTGTTCCCGGGAGCGGAACGGGAGACCTCGTGGCGTTACGGGCTCGCGCCGCGGGGCGTCAGTCGCGGCCCTCGCCGACGTGCTCGGGAGTGAGGTCGTCGTGCGTGGGCCGTACGTGCGTGGACCGTACGTGCGGCGACCGTGCGGCAGCGGTGGCGGTCGCCTTGGTGGCGGTGCCCGTGGTGGCGGCGGTGGTGCCCGTGGTGCCCGTGGTGGCGGCGGGGCGGGTGCCGCGCATCGCCCTGATCCGGACGACCGCCGGCTCGGTCCAGCGGGCGGTGAGCGGGCCGAGGATGACCAGGATCAGTACGTACGCGGTGGCGATGGGCCCGATACGCGGCTCGGTCGCCACGGCCAGACCAGCGATGACGATGGAGAACTCGCCGCGCGCCACGAGCGTGCCGCCGGCCCGCCACCGGCCACGGGACTTGATGCCCGCGCGCCGCGCCGCGTACCAGCCGGTGAAGATCTTGGTCAGCATGGTGACGATGGCGAGCAGCGCCGCCGGGAGCAGGACCGGCGGGATGTCGGCCGGGTTGGTCGAGAGCCCGAAGAAGACGAAGAACACCGCAGCGAAGAGATCCCGCAGCGGAGTGAGCAGCTTGCGCGCCCCCTCGGCGACCTCGCCCGAGAGCGCGATGCCGACGAGGAACGCACCCACGGCCGCCGAGACCTGGAGTTCCTGCGCCAGCCCGGCGACGAGCACGGTCAGGCCGAGGACGACGAGGAGCAGCATCTCCGGGTTGTCGGAGGAGACGGCCCGGCTGATGATCCGGCCGTGGCGCAGTGCCAGGTAGAGGACGAACCCCACGGTGCCGAGCGCGATCAGCAGCGCGATGCTGCCTCCGGCGAGACCGACCCCGGCGACCATGGCGGTCAGCAGCGGCAGGTACACCGCCATCGCCAGGTCCTCGATGACGAGGACGCCGAGAATGACCGGGGTCTCCCGGTTGCCGAGGCGCCCCAGGTCCGTCATCACCTTGGCGATCACACCGGACGAGGAGATCCAGGTGACCCCGGCCAGCGCGACGGCCCCGGCGGGACCCCAGCCGAGGATCAGCGCGGCGACGGCGCCCGGGGTCGCGTTGAGGACGAAGTCGACGAGCCCGGAGGGGTACTGGGTCTTGAGGCTCGTGACCAGCTCGGATGCGCTGTATTCGAGCCCGAGCAGGAGCAGCAGCAGGATCACGCCTATCTCGGCGCCGACTGCCGTGAACTCCTCACTCGCGCCCAGTGGCAGCAGCCCGCCCTCGCCGAACGCCAGCCCGGCCAGGAGGTAGAGAGGGATCGGCGAGAGACCTATCCGGCCGGCGAACCGCCCGATGATCCCCAGCCCGAGAATGACGGAGCCGAGCTCCACCAGCAACGCGGTCATGTCGTGCACGATCAGCCCTCCGCAATGATCTCGGAGAGCGTGTCGACGCCCTCACGGGTACCGACGACGACGAGTGTGTCGCCGATGGCCAGCCGGAAGTCGGGCCCCGGCGACGGATGCGCGCTGTGCGTCCGCAGCACCGCCACGATCGACGCCCCCGTCCGGGTCCGCGCCCGCGTGTCGCCCAACACCCGTCCCCCGTAAGGCGAACGCGACCCGAGCGGGATGTGCTCGGTGACCAGGTCGATGCCCTCGGTCCGTACGGCGTCGATCGGCGCGGGATCGATGAGGTGGGCGAGCGCGGTCGCCTCGTGCGTCGTCAGGGGTACGGACAGCCGGCACGAATCTGGGTCGTCCTGCTCGTAGAACCCGATGAACCGCCGCCCGTCGTGGTGGACGACGACGGAGATGTGCTGGCCCGACTCGGTGATGAAGTCGTACTGAGTTCCGACTCCGGGCAGCGTGGTGCGGCGGGTTCCCATGGCTTCCTCCCGAGTGGCACGCCGATGCGTGCGGCGCCCCTGTCAGCTCTTGGTGATCTCTTTACCTTTCAATACCTTAACGCGATCCATACGCTTTATCGGGAGCCGGGGGAGGGGGTGAGGTGTATAGGGGCGTCGGCGGGTGGGGTGGAGGGGCGACTTTTCGGTGCGCGGTGGGGTGGGGGTGGCAGTGTCCGGTGGTGATCGTTTGCGGGTGGCTGACGGGGCGGGTGGGGGTGTGGTGAACTGGGCCGGGAGGGGTGGGGTGTTGGTGTTATGCGCGCTATGTCGGATAGGTCGGAATCGGTGAAGTTGGACTGGGAGCCGACTCCCGCTGGATAAACCCGCAGGTCAGGAAGAGTGCTCCCCGCGTGTGCGGGGATGGTCCCTTAATTGGGTTGCTTCTGAGTCGTTATGGTCGGTGCTCCCCGCGCGTGCGGGGACGGTCCCGCCACGATGCGTGCCGAGGCGTTCGCTTCCGCTCCCCGCCCGCGAGGGGATGACCCCGTGCAGGTGTCCACCGAGTGCCGGGACGGGCTGCCGGGACCGAACCTGCTCTCCGCGTTTTGCGGGGCCACCGGCGGACGGGGACGCCTGGCCGCTTTGTGGAGAGAAATCCGCTTCCGGCGCCGGTCGGAGTGGCCGCACACTGCGGGCATGGACGACACGAGTGTCACTTCCCGCAGCCGCACCGGTGGCACCACCGAGGTGGAGACCCCGTCCCTCCGGTCGGGCGAACTGCTCGGTCACCCGCCCGGAGAGCGCCTGTTGATCGTCAACTGCGACGACTTCGGGATGTACCCCGCGAGCAACGAGGCGGTGGTGGAAGCGATCGAGCAGGGCATCGCGGGCTCGTGCAGCCTGATGGTTCCGTGCCCGGCCGCACCGGACGCGATGCGGCGACTGCGCCGAAGGCCGGAGATCTCGTTCGGCGTGCACCTCACGATGGTCTGCGAGATGCCCCGAAACCCTTGGGGCCCGGTGAGCGACAGGGCGCGGGTACCGTCTCTGCTGGATCCCACGGGCGGGTTCTTCACCCCCACCCCCTCCGGCCGTGGGGCGCTCCTCGCCCAAGCCCGGGTCGAGGACGTGGAGCGGGAGTTCCGGGCCCAGATCGACACCGTGGCGGACGCCGGACTCACCCCCACCCACCTGGACTTCCACTGCCTCGCGGACGGTGGCCGCGACGACATCTTCGACCTCACCGTGTCCCTCGCCACCGAGTACGGACTCGCCGTCCGCGCCTGGCTGGCCCCCGCACGCGAAGCCATGCGCCTGCGCCGACTGCCCGTCAGCGAGAACGACTTCCTGGACAGCTACGCCCTCCCGCTCGACGGCAAGCCGTCCCGGTACGCCCAGCTCCTGCGCGACCTGCCGCCCGGCCTCAATGAATGGGCGGTCCACCCGAGCCTCGGCACCCAGGAGTCCCGTGCGCTGGACGAGGGCTGGCGCGTACGACGCACGGACTACGAGTTCCTGGTCTCGTCGGAGGCGCGAACGGTACTGGCCGAGGAGGGCATCCGGCTGGTCGGTTACGCGGAGGTGCGGCGGGCTTGGCGGGACCGGGACCGCGAGGGGCGCTCCGGGTGTTGAGCGGAACTGTGGCCTGGTGGCGCGTGAGTGGTGGGGGAGGGAGTGCCTGGGGGGTTATGGGTGGGATGTCGCTATTACCGGAGTCGGTGAAGTTGGAAGATTTGGGCCTGATGGCCGGCTGAACGCCCAGGTCGGGAAGGGTGCTCCGCGCGTGCGGGGATGGTCCTTTGACTCCAATTGGAGTCAATAGGCTGAGCCAGTGCTCCCCGTGCGTGCGGGGATGGTCCCCGGCTGTACCGCCATACGGCGATACCCCGTGCGTGCTCCCCGCCCGTGCGGGGATGGCCTCCGTCTCTGCCTCCGCCCCGCCTGCCTGCCGCCCGTCCGCCGCCCGCCTCTCCCCCGCGACGCCGGATCGGCCCGCTACGCGGTGGGCGCGGTCGTGGGGGGATGGACTTCCAGGACGACCGCGGTCCCGGCCACGGACCGGTCCTCGTGCATGGCGATCACTTGGCCGGGAACCAGGTGCCGCCAGTGTTCGGGGGTCAGGGGAGCGAGCCGCACCGGGGCTCGGCCGCCGGGTTCGAGGGAGGGGATGCGCTCGACCCAGAGTGCGGCGATGCTGACGACCAGGTCGCCGGTCGGGGTTCGGTTGCCGATGTCCCACATCGGGCGCAGGATGCCGGCGCCGGGGATGGGCGTCTGGCGTCGGGCTTCGGCGGCCGGGCGAAGGGTGAGGTCGGCCCGGATGATGCCGTTGCGGGTTTCGTAGCCGCGCCAGTGGCACCAGGTCGTGCTTCTCTTCAGCCGCAACTGTTCGGCCGCCGTGGCCATGGCTTCCCAGAAGGCGAGTGGAAGCGGCCGGACCTCTCCGAGCTCCTCCAGCAGTCCGAACGCCACCTCCCACTCGTCCTGGGTGAGGTACTCCCAGATGTCGGACACCGTGAGGTCGTTCTCCGTGGCGGTCTCCTCGGGGACGAGCAGGGAAGCGGCTTCCAGCAACGCGGGGACGTCCATGACCTCCATTTTCCATTTTGGGCCGAGGCCGAAGGCGTCCGAAACGTCACCCGCCCCCCGCCGGAACCCCCGCCCCGGCTCCCGCGCCCGTGGGTACGTGGCTTTCGGCGCGGGCGCGTAGCTCCTCCACGCCGGGGACCTTGCGGTACTTGTCGAGGCGGGTGCGCATGTCCTCGGTGGCTTCGGTGACCTTCACGGAGTGGATGCCTTCGGCGCAATCGAGGAAGTCGGTCCAGGTGGCGAGGGCAGCGTCCAAGTGGCCCTGGCGGAGGTGGATCTGGCCGAGGTCGGCGAGGATGATGGCGCGGCTGCGGCGGCGGTCGATGCCGTGGATCTCCAGGGACTCGCGGAGGTGGCCCGTGGCGCTGTCCAGGTCGCCGAGGCGGGCGAGGATCATGCCGGAGTGGTGGGCCCATCGGCCGATGCTGAAGTGGGAGGCCCAGGATTCGCCGGGGGCGGCGTCGGGGGTCTTCTCGATCGCGGTCTGGGCGGCGGTGAGGGCCCGGGTGGCGAGACGGTGGTCGCCGTCGAGGGCGGCGGCGTCGGCCAGGGTGGTCTGGAAGTACGAGACGGCGCGCGGGTCGTCCAGGGCTTTTGCGCTCTCGACGCAGCGTTCGGAGAGGCGCAACGCCATCGCGCCGTACTTGGGTCCGAGATCGATCGCCTGAACGGCCAGGCCCCGCAGCGCTGTTGCGGACAGCTCGGCTTCCTCGGCTGCGACGGCGAGGCCGTAGGCGTGGGCGTAATACTGCTGGGCCATGCCTTGGTTGCCCTCGTCCTGGGCCATCCAGCCTGCCAGGTGCACGAGTTGGGAGGTCGCGGCGAAGAGGTCCCGGCCGATCTCGTCCGTGTAGGTGCCGTCGAGCCAGGGGGCGACGTCCTCGGTGAGGTAGCGGACGGCGAGGTGGCGGGCGTGTCCGCCGCCGAGTTCGGCGGCGGTGTCGCCGAGGGCGCGGGTCATCTGGCGTACGGCGGCGACCTCTCCGGTGCCGACGCGTACGCCGCCGGCGCGGTTGGTCCGGCGGGTGACGCTCTCGGGGTCGGGCAGGTTCAGAGCGCCCAGAGCGTGGGCGCCCGAGGCGGCCAGGAAGTTTCGCCGAAGCACGTCGTTCCTCCCCAACTCGACGACTGACGCCACGGTATCGAGACCCGCAAGGGGGCGGGAGGCGGATCGTTGAGCGGGTACGGACGGCGTCGGGCGCGGCGGGTCGGTGTCCAGGCCGAGTACGTCCGCGATGTACGGGAGCCAGTAGTCGGGTTTCCGGCGCCCGGCCATCCATCGCCGCACCGACTGGCGGTCGAGGCCGTTCGGGCCGCGACCCTCCGCGATCCCCAGCTCCCGGGCGAGTTTGCTCGGACCCCAGCCTCGTGCCGCGCACGCCTGGCGGATCAGCTCGCCGATCTCCTGGGATTCGGGCACCTTGCGCTCACTCCTTCACCAGGGCGGTCCTCCCGGCCTGGCCTACGCGGGACTACAGGTGGCCCACAGCCTGGCATCTCCTCACTGTGTGTGTTCGCAAGTTCACTGAACGCCATCCCTCCGGGAGTTCAGATCCACCCTTCGCACCGAAAGAGGTGAGTTCGCGATGAGCTCAGACAGCGGAACCAGCGGAAGCGGCCGGACGAGCGGAAGCAACCGGACGAGCGGAAGCGGCCGGACGAGCGGAAACAGCGGGGCGAGCGGAAACAGTGGGGCGAGCGGAAACAACGGGGCGTGCGGTGGGGGTGGGGCGAATGGTGGCAGCGGGTCGGGAGATACCGGTACGTCCGGTGCGGCTCCGGGTCACTGCACGCCGCCCGGCATGTGCGGTTCGTACGGCGGGGCGGCGTACGGGTCGGCCGGAGGGACGGGGGGAGCCGGAGCCGGAGGAGCCGGGTACGGCGGTGTGACGTACGGAGTTCCGCCGTACGTCGGTACGCCGACCACGGGTGTGCCGGTCAGCCGCGCGGATCTGGCCGCCGACGTGCAGTTGGCCCTCGACCTCGCCCGGGGGCGGGCGACCGGCGAGGCGGCGGATGCCCTGAGGTCCCGCCTGCGCCGCGCCATCGTCGCGTACGCGCCGCTGGCCGACGCGTACGCCGCCCAGCTCGCGGACTCCCGGGCACGGGAGATCGTCACGCACATGGTCTGCCACGCGTGGGCGG
Source organism: Streptomyces sp. NPDC002690 (assembly GCF_053592415.1). Classification (NCBI taxonomy): domain Bacteria; kingdom Bacillati; phylum Actinomycetota; class Actinomycetes; order Kitasatosporales; family Streptomycetaceae; genus Streptomyces; species Streptomyces sp. NPDC002690. The sequence goes on from NZ_JBSFVR010000066.1 coordinate 10,342, forward strand.
TGGCGCAGGACCCGGGCCAGGACCCGGCGGTCAATCTGCGGCTGCTGGCGAAGGCCGTGGACCATCTCGCGCGGTACGCGGCGGCAGCGCGCCACATGAGCCCGAACGACATGGACATGGGCGCCTGATGACCGGCCGGGGCCCGCGCCGCGAGGCCTGGTGACCTTGCGGCGATCCTGCGGCTTTGCCATTCCTTTACAACCTGGGGCGTCGCTGCCTCGTCTCTCCGCACGTTCCGTTTCCCGGCCCACCCGTCCCGGTGGGCCGACGACGAAGGAGAGCAGCTCATGCGCCGAACCACCCTGAGCCTGATGACGCTTGCCTGTGTCGCCGCGTTGGCCACCACGGCCGGCCCCGCCTTCGCGGACGGGCCGACGCCGGCCCCGGCCCCGACCGCCTCGGTCTCCGCCGTCCCGGCCGAGGCCCCGAGCGCTGCCCCGGTTCCGGCCACCGAGGAGCCCCAGGCCGCCGCGGAGGCCGCCACGGAGCCTCCGTCCCCGGTTCCGGCCGAGGACGCCCAGGTCTCCGCCGTACCGGCCGGGGCACCGAACACCGGCGAGGTCGCCGGGCAGCCGGGCGGTGGCAGCGGGGTGCTGATCGGTGCCGGTGCCGCCGCGGTACTCGGGGCGGGCGCGGCCGTCTTCCTCGTGCGCCGACGCCGCTCCACCGTGATCAGTGGCGTGAGCGGCGTGAACGGGGCGGCCGGGGCGTGACCTCGTACTCCAGGCGGGCCTTCGGGATCGCCGCCGTGGCCTCGCTGCTCGCCGGTTGTGGCAACCGTGCGGGCGGCGGGGGCGGTACGGGTGAGGGGGGTGATGCGCGAGCGGAGGCCGCCGTCACCTCCGCGCCCGAAGGCGAGCCGTCCGCGCAGGGCTCGCCCCAAGTAAAGGCGACGGAGGGCGCGTTGACCCGCTCGTTGCCGCTGCGGCTGGAGGTTCCGGCGATCGGGGTGAACACCCCGGTCGTACGGCTGGGCCTGGAGGCGGACGGCACGGTGGAGGTGCCCGCGATCACCGCGCACGACCGGGCGGGCTGGTACGAGAACGGGCCGACGCCGGGCCAGACCGGTCCGGCTGTGATCCTGGGACACGTGACGGTCGGGTCGTACGGCGACGGGGTGTTCCGGCGCCTCGGGGAACTGCGGGCGGGGGACCGGGTCGTGGTGCGCTTGAAGGATTCGACGGCGGCCGAGTTCACCGTCTTCGCCACCCGGACGGTGGCGAAGGCCGAGTTTCCCACCGAGCAGGTCTACGGCAACGTGAACCGCCCCGAGCTGCGGCTCATCACTTGCGGCGGAGCCCGTGACGGCGACGGCGGATACCAGGACAACGTGATCGTCTTCGCGGCCCTGGCCGGGGCGAGCCCGACCGCGTCCCAGCCGGGAGCCCGATGAAGCGGGCCCTCGGGAGGAGTGACCGGCGCGGCCGGCACGACCGGGCCGCGTCGGAGTTGTTCGCCGTCCTCTATCCGCGTCTCGCCGGGTGGTGCCGCCGCCTGGTGGACGACGACGGGACGGCGCACGAGATCGCCTCGGAGGCGTTCACCCGGCTCTGGGCGCGGTGGACTTCGGTGGACGAGCCGCGCGGGTATCTCTACGTCACCGCTGCCAACCTCGTACGCGACCACTGGCGTTCGCTGGAGCGCGAACGCAAGGCGGTACGCCGGGTGGTCGCCGAGGAGGTCGTCGGTGGCCACGCCGAACAGGCCGATCCTTCGGTGCGGATGCTGGTGCAGTCGTTGCCCGAACGGCTGCGCGTGCCGATCCTGTTGCATTACTACGCGGACATGCCGATCCGGGAGGTGTCCGTGCTGACCGGGCGGAAGGAAGGGACCATCAAGGCCGATCTCCACGCGGCCCGCGAACTGCTCCGCGCCCACCTGAGGAGAAGCCTTGATCACACGCGTTGACGAGGAGCCGGAGTTCGAGCCCGACGACCCGCTCGCCGTCATCCTGCGGCCCACCGGCGACCGCCTCGGTCCGCCCCCGGGCCAGTACGAGGTGATCCGCCGCAGCGCGGCGGGCCGGAGGTACCGCAGGGCCGCCGCCGGGGTGGGTATCGCGTGCGCGGTCGCCGGGCTGGCGGTCCTGCCGTTCCGCCTGGCGGTGGGCGGGGATTCGCCGGGCGTGCCGGTTCTGCCGGCGTCTCCGGTCTCCCCGGTCGCCCCCGCGACATCGGTGCCGTCCCCGGCCACCCCGGCGCCGACCCGGCAGTCGTCCGGACCTCCGTCGACCGGGCAGGCACCCACACCGGCGCCCACTCCGACGGTCTCCGGTGCGGGGCCCGTCCCGCAGGAGAGCTCCGTCCGGTCCTCGGCCTCCGCCGTGCCGTCCCCGGCCACCACGGCCCCGGTCGCCACGGATGAGAACTCCGCCGACCCGGTCGCCGCCGACCCTGCCTCCACCGACCCGGGCGGCGAGGCCCCGGCCGCCGTCGCCACCGCCGCACCCACCAGCCGCTGAACGGCGGGGGTCGAGTGCGGCCCTCTGGTGGGCAAGGCCTGTGCGGGGTCCGGTACGGCGTCAGCCGTGGAATCACACCGGGCCCCGCGTGCGGTGCCGGACGGGGCGCCGTGCCTCTCGGAACGCCGTGCCTCTCGGAACACAGTGCCTCTCGGAACGCCGTGCCTCTCAGAACACAGTGGCTCTCGGAACGCAGTGCCCCGACCGGCGCCGGATCAGGAGCCGTCGATCAGCTTCCGCACCTCGGGCGGGAACTCGGCGTCGGCGGCGCCATCCGCGTCGGAGTGGACCGCGAAGAACGTGGCGGTCTCCGGTGTGTCGCCGACCGCGATGGCGAGTTCGGTCGAGACGCCCTCCACCGCGTAGGCGGTCTCGCTCCAGGTGGCGGGCTCCTCGTCCTTCCCCCGGTCGCCGGTGTCGTCGCAGGGCGTTGAGGCCGCGGCGCCGAGCTTCCTCCCGACCGTGAAGTCCACGTTCCCCGCGTCCCAGTAGGACCTGTCCTGATAGGTGAAGTTGGCGGCGCACGATGCCTCGCCCCCACCGCCACTCGCCGTGCACGCGGCCATCGACATCACCATGACCGCCGCCCCCAGCAAGCCGGCGGATCGTCTCGTGCCACTCATGTGTGTCCCCCCTCGGTGGATCGGGCAGAAGGGCGTGTCCCCCTCTGCCCTCGCGTTCCGCGGTTCGACGTGGGCGAGTTGGATCAGGTTCCCTTGCCGCGCGTTCTCCCCGGACCGGGTTCCGGAACGGTGTGGAGGAGCGCGTGAGCGCACCGCCCACCTTCCCGAACTGATGAATCGTCCGAGGCCCTGGCCCAAGCGGCAGTTGGGGTCTCTGAGTGCATGTGTCCGGTGGTGGGCCGTTCGTGTCCTGAGGGGTGCTACGGGTGTTGTACGGTGACCCCGTCATCACGCTGTGTGTGTGTACGCATACATAGCGCGGCCCCCGGAGGTGTAGCCAGCACCGTCCCGAGGGCCTTCACCGCTATGGACGAGAAAGGGGTCCACAGGGATGCTTTGGCATGCTATCGCGCCGGTGTCGGACACCGGCAGGCTTTCGAGGTCACTGGTCGGCTCGCGTCGGATGAACAGCGACGCGAAGATCATCGTGTTGTACGTGGAGGGGCTCCCCGACGAGGAGCGTCTCGGCTTGCTGGGCCCGTTGTCGGATTACGCCCGGGCGGCCGGGATCGACTCCGGCCCGTACAAGAGGGCCAAGAGGTTCCTGAAGCGCGAGGGTTATCTGCACCAGTGGTCCTACCCGTACGAGGGGGGCCGGTGGGCGACCGCGCAGATCCTGGCGAACGCGCCGATCACCACGCAGGAGGCGAAGGCGATCTGGGCGAAGCGCGAACACGAGACGGTCTGGTCCGACGAAGGGTTCGGCGAAGGGCCGGGCGAGGGGCCGGGCGGCGGCTCGGGCAACGGCTCGCACCGGGGGCCGGGCAGGCGGTCGAGCTGGGGGCTGGCCGGTGGGTGGGCATCCTCGGAAGATGCATCGCCGCAGGTCGATCCGAGTGACGTGGGTCCGCCCACCGGTCGCCTGCGAGGGCGGCGGGACGGCGGCTACCCACCTGACGGACAACTGATGGCGCGCTCATCCCACCTACCTACCAGCGTGGTTGAGAACTCGAACGCTGAACGAGTCGGTTCCGCAAGCCGGTTCGAGCTGGGGCCGCTGCTCGCGGACGAGTCCGACAGCGGCTTCTGGGCGGAGCCGCCGGAGTGGCTGATCGAGCAGGACCCGGTGGGGGTCGCGGCGCCGGTCGCGCGGCCCGAGGTCCCGCAGCCGAGGACCGCCCCGGTGATCGCTGCCACGCCCGTGGCCGTGTCCGTTCTTGAACCCGAAAGCGTTCCCGTGCCCGAACGCGTTCCCGTGCCCGTTCCCGTGCCCGAACGCGTTCCCGTGCCCGAACGCGTTCCCGTGCCCGAACGCGTTCCCGTGCCCGAACGCGTTCCCGTTCCCGAACGCGGTCCCGAGGCGGCTCCCGCTCCCGCAGCGGAGGCTCCGGAGCCCCCGGAGGAAGCGCGGGGGAAGGGCTGGACGTCCGAGATGGTGCTGGCCGAGCAGGTGCTGCTGTCGCTGAGGAAGGAAACGAAGCAGCTGCACCTGGGGCAGTACGAGGTGCGGGGCCTGGTGGACAAGGCGGCCGAGTGGCTGCGGCGCGGTGTGTCGGCCGCCGACATGCGGTACGTGCTGAGTTCACAGCTGCCGAAGGACGGGGTCAGATCGGCCGTCGGCTTCGTGCGGCACCGGCTGACGGAGAAGATGCCGCCCGAACCGGGCCACAGACGTGTCGTGGCGGGAGCCCTGGCGCCGGGGGCCTCGCGTCCCCAGGGTGTGGACCGGCCCGGCGGCGTGGTCCTTGTGCCGGGCAGGGGGTGGGTGTCCGAATCGGGCGAGGAGCTCGACCGGGAGGTGGTGCCGAAGGTGCCGCTGCTGGTCTGTGAGGGGCCCGGGGACGAGCACATGTTCCGGGCGTACGGCGGGCGCACGAAGTGTGAGGAGTGCCGGCAGACGGAGGCATTCGCGCGGTGGGCGGCCCAACGGGACGAGGCCGCGCGGGCCCGGGGCGAGGACGGGCTCACCGGGGACGGCACCGGCGGCTGGCGCGACCGTCTCGCCGGACTCGCCGCGCCGAGCGGCGCGGACAGCGGCGCGGACACCCGGCCCCCGGAGCCCCCGGTGAACGAATGAGGCCGCCCGCGCACCCGAAGGCCGCTGTCCCGAGTCGCGGGACGGCCTTCGGGCGCGGACGGCCCCACCGGATGCGGGAAGCCTCAGTCGGTGACCTCGATCTTCCCGTCTCCCTTGGCGTTCCCCCCGTTCGCGGTGTGCGGCTCCGAGGTGGCCTCGGAGCCCGCCGCCCCGGAACCGGCCGCCACGGCGGCTGCCGGTGCGCCGGTCCGGGAGGCGGTGAGGTTCTTGAGGAGCGAGGCGAGGTCGACACCGGTCGTGGAGGTGAGCAACTCCATGCCCTGCGCGACGTTGTCGGTGACGGTACGGGCCAACTGGCTCGCCCCGTCCGTGGAGATGACCGTCAGCTTGTCGATGGCGCTCAGCGGCTCCGCCGCCTTGGCGACGACCTTGGGCAGCACCTCCACCAGCATCTGCAGCACGGCCGCGTCGCCGTACTGCGCGAAGGCGTCGGCCTTCTTCTGCATGGCCTCGGCCTCCGCCGCACCCCGGGCGGCGATGGCGGCGGCCTGGGCCTCGCCCTCGATGCGTACCGCCGCCGCCAGTGCCGAACGCTGGAGCTTCTCGCCCTCACCGGTCAGCCGGGCGCGGTCGGCGGTGGCCTCCGCCTCCTTGACCTTGGCGATACGGCGGGCCTCGGCCTCCTGCTCGGCCTGGTACCGGGCGGCGTCGGCGGGCTTGCGGACGCGGGTGTCGAGTTCGCGGTCGGTCAGGGCGGCCTGGCGCTGGGCGACCTTCTCCTGCTCCTGGAGGACCTCCTGCTGACGGGCGGCCTCGGCGAGCGGACCTGCGGCGTTCGCCTTGGCGGCGGCCACCTCGGTCTCCACCCGGATCTCGGCCTGCTTCAGGTAGAAGGTCCGCTCGGCGATGGCGATGTCCTCGGCCGCCTTCAGCCGGGCCTGCTCGGAGGTCCGCCGCGAGTTGGCCTCGGCGATGTCGGCCTCCTGCTTGGCGCGGGCGGCCTCGGGGCGGCCCAGGTCCTCCAGGTAGGTGCCCTCGGTGGTGATGTCGTGGATCTGGAACGCGTCCAGGATCAGGCCCTGGCCGGAGAGGCTGGCCTCGGCCTCCTCCGCGACCTGGCTGGCGAAGGCGGCGCGGTCGCGGATGATGTCCTCGACCGACATGCGGCCGACGATCGCGCGCAGCGAACCCGAGAGGACCTCCTGGGTGAAGCCCGCGATCCCCGACTGCTGGCGCAGGAACCGCTGTGCGGACGCCCGGATCGCGTCCTCGCTGCCACCGACCTTGACGATCGCGACGCCTTCGAGGTTCGCCTTCACCCCGCGCAGGGTGACGGCCCCGCGCACCTTCACCGGGATCTGCCGGCTGGAGAGGTCGAGGGTGTACCGCTGCTGCACGAACGGCACCACGAAGACGCCGCCGCCGACCACGACCTTCTGGCCGGTGTTGTCGATGCTGGTCTGACCGGTCACCGGGTCCGTGTGCTTCTTGCCCCGGCGCCCGGTGATGATGAACGCCTCGCTGGGCCCGGCGACTTTGTACCGGGTGACGACCGCGAGACCGAGAAACACGAACAGTACGACGATGCCGACGATGGAAATGACAACTGGACTCATGTGGTGATGCCCCCTGGCCCGCCGTCCCGTTCGGGCAGCGGATTGCTCAACAACCGTATGTTTTACGGGCGTTCTACCGGGCGTACCTTGACCGACGAGGAGGACAAGGTGGCCTCCACCCAGATCTCGGCGCCCTGTGCGACGGGTGCGGCGCTCTTCGCCGCGTACTTCACGGTGTGCCCGGCGTGGCGCAGCAGCACCTCGCCGTATCCGTTCGCCGGGATGGCGGTGACGACGGAACCGGTGGTGCCGATCAGGTCGTCGCCGCGCGGTGTGGGGTCCGTCCGGTCCTGCATGAGGGACCGGCTGAACTTCCAGGTCAGCCAGGCCGCGACCAGCCCCGCGAGAGCCCCGCCCGCGAGGGCCGCGGCCAGTCCCGCCCCGGTGGTGCCCTGCACGATCGCTCCGCCGAAGCCGAGCATCGAGAGGAATCCGGCGATCACCGGGAGCGAGAGCAGGCCGTCGAACAGTCCGTTGAGCAGGCCCCCGAAGAGCCCCTCCAGGATGCCGTCGAAGAGCAACGACAGAGCGAGCAGGGCGAGTCCCGCCGCACCCAGTGCGAGGAGAAGCGTCACTTCGTACCCCCTTGAGCCATCGGGCCCCCCGGCCCAGCTCCGTGGCGAACCGACCGGAGCGTCTCACGGCCCGGGGCCCACCGTCACTGCCGGGAACCGGCAGTCTTCGAGCGACCTCGATGCCGGGTGATTGCCCAGTCGCACGGGGGGACGAACCATTCCGTGCCCTCGGTTCCCCGCCCCCGGGACGCGTACGCCTTTCAGCGCTTGACCAGCGCGAGCAGGCTCAGGCCGAACATCAGCACCCCGAGCGGGAGATGGACCGAGGGCACGTGCGCGATACCGAGCACGACCTGCACCGACGCGAGGACCAGGAAGCCGGTCGCGTGCCAGACGGGCCGCAGGGGACCGCCGCCCGGCTTCCACGCCAGCACCGCCGCGAGGACGTACAGCATCGACGCCGCGTACATCACCCGGGCGCCGACGCTGTGCAGCGTCTCCCCGTAGGAGGCGGTCAGCAGCAGCCCGGCGGAGACCGCTTGGAGGAAGATGGTCAGGGTCTGCAGGGCTATCGCGATCCGCAGGAACGAGAAGCGGCGTTCCGCCGTCCCCCGTGCGGCAGGCCCCCGCTCTGCCGTGGCGTGCGCTGCCGTCGCCCGCTCCCTCGTCGCCTGCTCTGTCGTCGCCCGGTCGGTCATGGCCGCGGTCCCCCTTCTTCTGCGCCCCGGAGGGCGGTCGATAAGCTCGTAACCGCCCGACGACATGGGCCCGGAGAAGGTAAGGCGAGGGGGCGGCCGGGATGGGTACGGCGGGTACGCGCGCCGACGAGGTCGCCGGAGAACGGCGCCAACTCCTCAACATCGCCTATCGGTTGCTCGGCTCGCTCGCCGAGGCCGAGGACGCCGTGCAGGAGGCGTACACCCGCTGGTACGCGCTGGCGCCCGCCCGGCGGGACGAGATCGTCGCCCCCGGCGCCTGGCTGACGACCGTGACCGGCCGGATCTGCCTGGACGTGCTCGGCTCCGCGCGGGCGCGGCGCGAACGGTACGTCGGCTCCTGGCTGCCCGACCCGCTGCGCGATCCGCTGCCCGGCCCGGCCGGGCAGGACCGGGACAGCGGCGCGGACCCCGCCGATCTGATGGTCCTGGACGAGTCGGTGACCATGGCCTTCCTCGTCGTACTGGAGTCGATGACCCCCGCCGAGCGGGTGGCGGTCGTCCTGCACGATGTGTTCCGCTACCCGTTCGCCGAGATCGCCGACGTCCTCGGCCGGACCCCGGCCGCCTGCAAGCAGCTCGCCGCCTCGGGACGGCGGCGGTTGCGCGAAGAACGCGCGCCGGTGACCGCGGCCGGCCGGGGCGACGTGGTGCGGCAGGTCAAGGAGGCCTGGGAGACGAAGAACATCGGTGCTCTGGTCGCTCTCCTCGACCCGGCCGCCGTGCTGACCGCGGACGGCGGCGGCCTGATGAGCGCCGTCCTGCGCCCCGTCGAGGGCGGCGCGCGCATCGCCGCCTACATGGCGGCCGTCGCCGACCGGGCTCCCGGACTCGAACTCCTGGAACGCGCGGTCAACGGCACGCCGGGCCTGGTGGCCCGGAGCGGCGGCACCGTCCTGACGGTCGCGTCGCTGGAGATCGCCGACGGCCGCGTCACCCGCCTGTGGGTGGTCCGCAACGCGGAGAAGCTGCGCCCCTGGCTGCGCGACGGGATCTGAGGGACGCGGGGCGTCAGACGGTCTCGATGGCGGCGAGCTGCTCGGCCAGCGTGTCCACGGACTGGAAGGTCGCGCCGATCAGCGCCACGTGCTTCCACCGCAGCACGCCGTCCGGGCCGATGAGGAACACCGAGCGGCGCACCCCGATACCGGGCGCGGCGACCCCGTACGCGCGGGCGACCGCGCGGTCCGCGTCGGCCAGCAGCGGCATCCGCAGCCCCCGGCCGCGGGCGAAGCTCTCGTGACTGTCCACACCCTGTGGACTGATTCCCCACACGTCCGCACCGAGCCCCTCGAAGACCTCCAGGCCCGAGGAGTACGAGCAGAGCTGCCGGGTGCAGACCGTCGTGTTGTCGCCGGGATAGAAGGCGAGGATCAGCGACCGGCCCGGCGCGCTGTCGCGGAAGTAGTCCCGGCGCACGAACTCCTCACCCACCAGCTCCCCACCCGGGAGGGTGAACTCCGGTGCGGGCGCGCCGATCTGAGGGCCTGATGCCATGATGTCTCCTTCGTTCGGGGAATGTTCGCGGCGAAGTACCCGCCGCGAAGAGGTTCCAACGAGAATGTGCCCAGGTGCTCCGCACGAGCATGCTCCTCGTAAGGGCGAACCGTCCCACGACCCAGGAGGCGCGCGTGGCCCCGCAGATGCCCTCGGCAGCGGTGCTCGTCCTGCACGGCGGCCGGGCCCGGGGGACCGAACCGCCACCGCCCGGCCTGCTCAACCTCCCCGGCGTGCGGATGTGGCCCTTCGTCCGGTCCCTCGTCCGGGCGACCGGGGAACGGGCCACCGGGGAACACCGGGGTGACGGGACCGGCCCCGGCCCCGTCACGGTGCGCCGGGTGCGGTACGGCCACCGGGGGTGGAACGGCGACCGGGACGACGCGTTCCACGACGCGGTGCAGGCCCTCGACGAACTCCAGGACGAAGCCGGGGATCTGCCGGTGATCCTGCTCGGCCACTCCATGGGCGCCCGCGCCGCCCTGCGCGCCGGAGGTCACCCCCTGGTCCGCGGGGTCGTCGGCCTCGCCCCCTGGTGCCCGCCCGGCGACCCGGTCACCCAGCTCGCCGGGCGTGACGTGGTCCTGCTGCACAGCACCCGCGACCGGGTCACCAGCCCGCAGGCCACCCAGTCCCTCGCCACCCGCGCCCGCCGCGCCGGAGCCCGTACCTGCCTGATCACCGTGCGGGGCAGCGACCACGCGATGATCCGCCGCGCCGCAGCCTGGCACCGCACCACGACCGCGCTGGTCACCGGGCTGCTGGGCCTGACCCCGGTGCCCCACCCGGTCGCGGAGGTCCTGCGGCTCCCCGTGAGCGCGGAGGCCACGGCCGGAACGCTGGACTTCGACAGGCTCCCCGCCCGCTGACCCCGGGGCCCCGGAAGTCCCGCGCCTGCGGATGCGGGGCCCCCTTGGGCAGCAGAGGATGGAAATCCGGCAGGTCACGAGCGAGCGGGCGACGGCGGGAGGTCCCGGTGGACGGCAGATCCGACGAACGACCGCCGCCCGAGCCCGCTGAGCCGCCCGAGCCCGCTGAGCCCGCAGAGGGTCCCGGCCCGTACGCGGCCGCCCCGGCCGGCCTCGAAGCCGTGGCGGCCTTCGCCGAAGGCTCCCCCGCCGGTGTGGCGGTCTTCGACACCCGTCTGCGGTACGTCTACGTGAACCCGGCCCTCGAAGTGTTCAACGGCCTCTCCGCCGCCGCCCACCTCGGCCGCACGGTCCAGGAGGTGCTGCCGCAACTCGACGTCCGCGACCACGTCATGCGCCTCGTGCTCCGGGACGGGAAGCCCCGCATGTCCATGACCCAGGGGCAGTCCTGGGGCGTCTCCCGGCACGAGGAGCGCTACTGGCAGGCCGCCTACCACCGGCTGGAGCAGAACGGGGTTCCGGTCGGGGTCGTGTGCGTCCTGGTGGAGATGAGCGAGGTCAAGAACGAGGAACGGGATCTCGAACGCGCCCGCAGGCACCTCACGCTCCTCTCGACGGCCGCCGTCAACATCGGGACCACCCTCGACATGGACACCACCTGCCAGGAACTCGCCCTGTTCGTCGTCCCCGCACTCGCCGACTTCGCCGCGGTGGAGGTCTTCCCGCCCGACGTCGGGCACACCGTCCGCCAGGCCCCGCCCGGGATCCTGCGGATGCGGCGCGCCGGCTTCGCCGCCGCCCCCGCCTACCAGGACGGAGCCGCGGTCTTCAGCAACACGGGCGAGTACATCGACTACGCCGAGGACGCGACCGTCTCCCGGTGCCTGGCCGCAGGCGAGCCCGTCGTCATGGACCTGGGGGAAGGGAGCGAGTTCGGCCGCGCCGACGCCGGAGCCGACCTTATCGCCGCCTACCGCGCCTCCGGCCTCCGGACCGCCCTCGTCGTCCCGCTCGCCGCCCGGGGCGTGTCCCTCGGGGCGCTGAGCCTGGTCCGCTCGAAGGAATCGCGGCCCTTCGACGACGAGGACGTGCTCGTCGCCAAGGAACTCGCCGGCCGGGCCGCCACCGACCTCGACCACGCCCGCCGTTACGCCCGCGAACACACCATCGCCCGCGAGCTCCAGGCGTCCCTGCTCTCCGAACCCCGCGGCGCCCACCCGCACGTGGAGGTCGCCACCCGCTATCTGCCCGCCGACCGGGGCGCGGTGGTCGGCGGCGACTGGTTCGACGTCGTCCCCCTGCACGACGGGCGCCACCTCAAGGCGATGGGCGACGTCATGGGGCACGGCGTGGAAGCCGCAGTGGCGATGAGCCACTACCGCTCGCTGCTGCGGCTCCTCGCGGGCGAGGACCTGCCCCCGCACCGCATCCTGGAACAACTCGACGCCATGGTGCAGCGATCCGGCCTGGACCGGGCCGCAACCTGTCTGCTCGCCGTGGTCGACCGCTACGCCGGGATGTGCGAGGTGGCGAGCGCCGGACACCTCCCGCCCGTCTTCATCGACCCCGGCACGAACCGCTCACGGGTGGTGCCCGTGAAGCCCGGACCGCCGTTGGGCATGGGGTTCGGCGGCTACCGCACCGACGCCGTGCCGTGCGGCCCCGGCACCGTCCTTTTCATGTACACGGACGGGCTGGTGGAACGCCGGGGCGAGGACATCGACGTCTCCGTCCGGCGCCTCTCGACGCTGACCATGCCGGAGAGCGGCGACCTGGAAGACCTGCTGGACGAGGCCATCGACCGGTTCGGCGAAGGCGCCGACGACGACATCGCCGTCCTCGCCTCCCGCATCCGGGAGGACACCGCTTTCGGCCGGTGGACGGGCGATTCCGCCAGGGCCCGGCGCACCTTCCGCCCCACCGGACCCAAACTCGTCGACGGCCCCCGCCCCGCCGCCGGACCACGCCTGATCGGGGGCTGACGCGGGACTGACCCGGCCGTGGCCGGATCGGAATCCGATGCGCGCCCTAGCCCAGCTCCAGACTGGTCAGTCCGTACACCCCGCTCCGGTCGAACTCCGGTGCCGGCCCCGCGTACATGCGGGCCGTCCCGAACGACGGCTTCAGCCCCAGCTGCTCCGCCAGCCGCACCCCCACCGGGTTGATGTCGGGCACGTCCACCGCCACCGGCGTACCCGGTGAGGCAGCCGCGAGGGCACCGAGCAGCGCCGCCGCCACGTCCGGCGAACCCGCGTACAGCGGGCCCACCCGGGAGGCGGCACGGCAGGCCCGCACCACCCCGAACCCCTCGACCGCGCCGTCCTCCTCCCGCACCACCGCGAGCGCCGTCCGCCGGGGTGCGGTGATCCACGCCGCGAGGAACGCCTCGCGCGGGGCCGGGAAGAACCGCCGGTCGTACGCCGCCAGCCGGTCGAAGGGCACCGTGCGGGCGTCGGCCAGCCGCAGCCCCGGGGGCAGCACCGCACCGGTCGCCGGGAACCCCTCGTACCGGGCGTTGCTCCACTCCGTACGGAAGCCCGACCTGCGGTAGTTGGCCTGCTGGGCGGGCACGCCGTCGAGCCCGATGGTGCGCCCGCTCAAGCGTGCCGTACCGGCCCGCCAGGTGCGCAGGCCGTAGCCCTGCCCCCGCAGGTGGGGGCGGGTGAGGTAGAAGCCGAGGAAGGCGTAACCGGAGCCGTAGCGGACGACCGACACGGAGGTCACGGGCTCCCCGTCGAGCCGGCCCAGGAGGAAGCCGCAGGGGTCCGCGGTGAAGAAGGGGGCCTCGTCGGCGAGCCCCGGGTTCCATCCCTCCTCGTGGGCCCAGGCGGCCAGGGTGGACATGTCGTCGGCGCTCGCGGTGGTGATCTCGAAGGTGGACACGGACCAGTCGTACCCCGGGCGGGCGGGGGCACCGGGACCATTCCGCCGGATTCCGGCCCCCAGGAGCCCGACGCGCCCCGGAAAACTGCCCTAAGGGGTGGAGTGCGCGGACTCCGGTTTACGCCGCAGCTGGCGCATCACGATGGCGATCGCGGTGATCATCGGCAGCAGGCCCGCGACGGCGTCCGCGGCGAGCAGCTTGTCCGCCCGCCCCGTGGTGCGGCGGACCCGCTTGACCGCGCGGAAGATCGCGAGGCCGCTGGTGCCGACCTTGAGCAGCAGGCGTCCCTTGGAGGGACCCGCCGACGCGGACTTCCCCGACTCCTCGGTGCCCCCGAAGTCGCCGGACGCCCCCTGCTTCCCCTGCTTCGTGTGCTCGCCGTGCTTCTTGTGCTGCCCGTGCTTCCCGGGCGTCACGGCCTTCCGGGACCTCTTTCCGGACATCTGCGCGTCCCTCCTGGCGGCACCGGCCGGACCCGTGCGCGCGGCCCGGACTCGTACGCGTTCCACGTAACCGGCACCGCGTACGCCCCGCAAACGCAGCCCGCTTCCGCCGGGCCGTTCCGCAGTGCGGGCCGCCGCGTGAGACGTCGCCCGGCCGCCGCCAAGTCGCCCCGGACGCGGCCGGGTTCGGGACCTGAACATGACGTAGCCCTTCACGACGGGGGATGCGTGAAGGGCTACGAGTGCATTATGGCCCGCCCCGCGTCCGGCGACAACTGACCGGTAGGTCAGGTCAGTTCGACCGTCCGATCGGTCGTTGGGCGCGTGTCGCCCGAGCGGGGTGGCCGGTGGGGGTGGTGGCGCGAGTAACCCCGGACGGCGCAACGGATGCGTGAGTGGGGCATGTACGAGGCGGAGAAAGCCTCGCTCCACGAGACGGGAAAAACTGTCGCGGCTACGATAGACGTGACTGATCTGGACACAAGTGTTCTGGGACTCGCAGGCGTCCCCGGGGAGCGGACAGGCCGCCCTCCCGGTCTCCCGCGTGGTCCCGGAAGAGGTGCTATGCCCCCGGAAGCCACACAGCACGTCGTCGACCGGCTGGACGACGACGACTACCCCGCGTACACGATGGGGAGGGCCGCCGAGATGATCGGCGCGACACCCGCCTTCCTGCGGGCGCTCGGAGACGCCCGGCTGATCACGCCCCTGCGGTCCGAGGGCGGCCACCGCCGCTACTCCCGCTATCAGCTCCGCATCGCCGCTCGCGCCCGCGAGCTGGTGGACAGCGGGACGCCGGTGGAGGCTGCCTGTCGGATCGTGATTCTGGAGGACCAGCTCGAAGACGCGCTCCGCCTCAACGAGGAGCTGCGCGCGGGCCGGGGCGGCCGGCGCGCGGACGGCTCCGGCGGCTCCGAAGGGGCCGAAGGTCCCGTCGAGTCCTGAATATCTGCTTCCGTCGAAGCAGATTTACGGACAATGCGCGAGGAGAATTTATGGCGCCCCGGGCGGAACGTAATTACGTACCGCCCCCTTTTGCTTGCATCGTGCTACGGTTGTTGAAGTTGCAGTTGTGGTTCCCAAGAACTTCACGCGCTCTTGCCGGTCGTACACCGGTGGGTGCGGTTTTGTATTTCCGGTATTCATCCCGGACGGGGTAATCATCACGGCGACGTTGGACACGCACAGTGCGTGTCTGCGGGTTATGCCCCCAAGGAGACTGACATGGCTACTGGAACCGTGAAGTGGTTCAACTCGGAAAAGGGCTTCGGCTTCATCGAGCAGGACGGTGGCGGCGCTGACGTCTTCGCCCACTACTCGAACATCGCCGCCCAGGGCTTCCGCGAGCTGCAGGAGGGCCAGAAGGTGAACTTCGACATCACCCAGGGCCAGAAGGGCCCGCAGGCCGAGAACATCACTCCTGCCTGATCTCGCGCAGACGTTCCACGCAGCTGGGGCCCGCACCTTGGGGTGCGGGCCCCGGCTCGTTGGCGTTTCCGGCCGTGCGGGATGATGTCCCTGGGCCGGATTTCTTTTTCGCCCGTTCATCCGGCGTTTCACGTTTTTCAACAGGAGTTCCGCTCCCGGTTCTCCTGTTTCCGTATTTGTCCCGTTCATCGGCTCGTTCTTGCGATTCTGGGCGCCCTTTCGGTCGTCGCTCTCCACAGAGAATCCCTCGATACGTGCCCATCGAGGAAAGGTTCTCCATGAACCGCGATCGCACGCCCCGCTCGAACGACAGGTTTTCCCGCACCCGATCCGGTGGTTCCGGCTCCTCCTCCGGCGGTGGCTCCGGCTTCGGCGGCGGCCCGAGGTATTCCGGCGGGGGCCGTCCCGGCGGCTCCGGCGGCGGACCGCGCCGCTCCGGCGGCCAGGGCAGCCGCAGGCCCGCGGGCAAGAGCGAGTTCGCCCTGCCCGTCACGATCAACCCGGGTCTCCCGGCGGTCGAGGTCTTCGACGAGATGGAGCTGCCCGCACCCCTGAAGGCGACGCTCGTCGCCGAGGGCGTCACCGTGCCGTTCCCGATCCAGGCGGCCACCCTCCCGAACTCGCTCGCCGGACGCGACGTCCTCGGCCGCGGCCGTACCGGTTCCGGCAAGACGCTGGCCTTCGGCCTCGCCCTGCTGGCCCGCACCGAAGGCCGCCGCGCCGACGCCCGCCGGCCGCTCGCCCTGGTCCTCGTACCCACCCGTGAGCTCGCGCAGCAGGTGACCGACGCGCTCACCCCGTACGCCCGCTCGCTGAAGCTGCGGCTCGCCACCGTCGTCGGCGGCATGTCGATCGGCCGCCAGGCCAGCGCGCTGCGCGGCGGTGCCGAGGTCGTCGTCGCCACGCCCGGCCGGCTCAAGGACCTCATCGAGCGCGGCGACTGCAAGCTGGACCGGGTCACCATCACGGTGCTCGACGAGGCCGACCAGATGGCCGACATGGGCTTCATGCCGCAGGTCACCGAGCTGCTCGACCAGGTGAACCCGGAGGGGCAGCGGATGCTCTTCTCGGCCACCCTCGACAAGAACGTCGACCTGCTGGTGCGGCGCTACCTGCACGACCCGGTCGTGCACTCCGTCGACCCGGCTGCCGGCGCCGTCACCACGATGGAGCACCACGTGCTCTACGTGCAGGGCGCCGACAAGTACGCCACCACCACGGAGATCGCCGCCCGAGAGGGCCGCGTGATCATGTTCCTGGACACCAAGCACGCCGTGGACCGGCTCACCGACCACCTGCTGGCCAGCGGTGTCCGGGCCGCCGCGCTGCACGGCGGCAAGTCGCAGCCGCAGCGCACCCGCACCCTGGACCGCTTCAAGACCGGGCACGTCACCGTGCTGGTCGCCACGAACGTCGCGGCGCGCGGCATCCACGTCGACAACCTCGACCTCGTCGTGAACGTCGACCCGCCGAGCGACCACAAGGACTACCTGCACCGCGGCGGGCGTACCGCGCGCGCCGGCGAGTCCGGCAGCGTCGTCACGCTGGTGCTGCCCAACCAGCGCCGCGAGATGACCCGCCTGATGCAGGACGCGGGCATCACCCCGCAGATCGCCCAGGTCCGGTCCGGCGAGGCCGAGCTGAGCCGGATCACCGGCGCCCGGACCCCGTCCGGCGTCCCGGTCGTCATCTCCAGCCCGCCGTCCGAGCGCCCCAAGTCCTCCGGCAAGTCCCGCGGCGGTGCCTTCATGGGCCGCGGCCGGGGCCCCGGCGCCGGTGCTCGCTCGGGCGGCCGCGCAAGCTCGCCCTGATCACCGCCGCCGCGGCGGTGATCACGGTCAACTGGGGCCTGTACATCTGGGC
>NZ_JBSFVR010000067.1:0-26970 GCF_053592415.1 Streptomyces sp. NPDC002690
ACTCTATCAGACTCTTATCGGTCCGATTCCCGGTCGAAGCGGGTCAAGCGATTTTCGCTTTCCAGTTCTTCGCTTTCGCGTTTCCCTTTCCGGCGAGTCCGACTCTATCAGATCCTTTCGGGCCTGATTCCCAGTCAGCGGGGCTTGTCTTCGCGGCTGTTGGGCCGTTCCGACGTCTCAAACTCTAGCGGTTCTTCCCGGTGACTCATAATCGAGTCTTCGAAATGAATTCCGGCATGCCGAAATCATCCCGAGTGGGGTTCGTGCAGAGTTTGTTTGCCGCTGTCCGCGGCGGGATCGGCTGCCCCGGAACCGTCAAGCTCCGTGACAACTCGGAGAACTTTACGGATCGGGTAGTGCCGTGTCAAACCTGGCAGGTGGCACGCCCGGAGCGCGGCGCCGACACCGTCCACGACGCGTTCAGGAGAGGTCGGTGAGCCGGCCGCCCGCGTCCGGCTGCGCTTCCTCCACCCGGCGCAACAGCCGGAACAGCAGCTCGCTGAGGACTCCCCGTTCGTCGCCGGAAAGGTCCTGGAGGACGTCCTCCTCGAAGACGGTGGCCATGCGCATCGCCTCCAGCCACTTCGCGCGGCCCTCGTCGGTGACCTCCACGATGACGCGCACCCGGTTGCTCTCGTCCCGGTCACGTGTGACGAGGCCCTCGGCCGCCATGCGGTCGATGCGGTGCGTCATGGCCGCGGGGGTGAGCCCGAGTCGCTTCGCGAGTTCGCCGGGGCCCAGTCGGTAGGGGCTGCCGGCGAGTACGAGGGTCTTCAGGACCTCCCACTCGGCATTGCTGATGCCCAGGGCCGCGAGTTGCCTGCCGTACGCGACGTTCATCCGGCGATTGAGCCGCCCCAGGGCCGATACGACCTGCTCGACCTGCGGATCCAGGTCGCTGTATTCGCGCTGGTAGGCCGCGATCTGCTCGTCGAGGCTCGGCTCGTCGGGATCC
The DNA here is from genome assembly GCF_053592415.1 of Streptomyces sp. NPDC002690. Classification (NCBI taxonomy): domain Bacteria; kingdom Bacillati; phylum Actinomycetota; class Actinomycetes; order Kitasatosporales; family Streptomycetaceae; genus Streptomyces; species Streptomyces sp. NPDC002690. The sequence continues at coordinate 956 of NZ_JBSFVR010000067.1, forward strand.
AGCTCGGTGGTTTCGGACATGGCGGGCAGTATCGCACGCGAGTCCGTACCCATCGAAGTCCTTCGAGGTTCATTGTTGAAGTTCTAACTTTAGTGTTAAAGTCTTCGGGTCTGTGTAGTTCGGGGGCGCACTGTGCTGCCCCGTGATCATGGGGTAGGTGAGTGTGACCAGGGAGATGGGCGCAGCGCTGCGGCGGATTCAGCTGGGGAGCGCGCTGAGCGCGTTCGGCACCGGGTTCACCGTTCCGTATCTGTACGTCTATGTGGCACAGGTACGCGGTCTCGGCGCCGGCACGGCGGGAGTCGTGCTGGCGGTCTTCGCCATGGCAGCGCTGGTCGTCCTGCCGTTCACCGGGCGGGTCATCGACCGGCGCGGTCCGCTGCCGGTGCTCATGGGCGCCTCGGTCGTGGCGTCGGCCGGCGTGGCGTCGCTCGGTTTCGCGAGCGAGGTGACGACGGCGGTGCTGTCGGCCGCCGTGCTCGGTGCGGGTGCCGCGGTCATGCAGCCGGCGCTCGCCACTCTGCTGGTCCGCTCGTCCACCAGCACGACCCGTACCCGGGCCTTCGCGATGCAGTTCTTCCTGCAGAACCTCGGCATGGGCATCGGCGGGCTGGTGGGCGGGCAGATCGTCGACACGGACCGGCCGGGGACGTTCACCTGGCTGTTCCTGGTCGAGGCCGTGATGTTCCTGGTGCTCGGCGCCGTCGTGAGCACGGTGCGGCTGCCCCGCGCGCCCGCCCTGTCGCGTTCCGCCGCCGGGGCCCGTACGCCCGCGGGCGGACAGGGCGCGCAGGGCGGCCTGCGGGCATTGCTCTCGCACCGGGCCATGGTCCAGCTCTGCGTCCTGGGCTTCGTGGTGTTCTTCGCCTGCTACGGCCAGTTCGAGTCCGGGCTCGCCGCGTACGGCACCGAGGCCGCCGGCATCGAGCCGCCCGCACTGGGGCTCGCGCTGGCCGCCAACACCGCCGCCATCGTCCTCGCGCAGTTCGTCGTGCTGCGGCTGGTGGAGCGGCGCAAGCGCAGCCGGGTGATCGCCGGGGTCGGCCTGATCTGGGCCTTCGCCTGGGTGGTTGCGGGATACGCGGGCCTCGGGCACGGCAGCCAGACGATGGCGACGGCCGCGATGATCTCGACGTACGCCCTCTTCGGGCTCGGCGAGTCGATGCTGGCGCCGACCGTCGCCCCGCTCGTCGCCGATCTGGCGCCCGAGTCGATGGTCGGGCAGTACAACTCGGTGTTCGCCCTGTGCAAGCAACTCGCGCTGGCGCTCGGACCCGCGGTCGGCGGTCCGATGGGGGCCTCGCTGCACGCCCCGTACATCCTGACGTTCGTCCTGGTGTCGCTGGTGATCACGGTGCTGGCGCTGCGACTGGGGCGGCGGCTCACCCCCGTGCAGGACCAGCCCTCGCTCGCCCCCGTGCCCTCACGGGTGGTCGCGGTGTCCGTGCCGGAGGCGGCGGGACCCGTCCCGGTGCCCGCGCCGGCCGCCTAAAGGGCTTGCTTCAGCGGGGCAGGGCGAACTCGCACCACACCGCCTTGCCCCCGCCCGGAGTGCGGCGGCTCCCCCAGGAGGTGGCGACCGCCGCGACGATCGCGATGCCGCGCCCCGACTCGTCCCCGGGCTCCGCCCTCCGGCGGCGCGGCAGGTGGTCGTCCCCGTCCGTCACCTCGATGATCAGCCGCCGGTCGGTGCGCCGGAGTCCCAGGCGGGTGGGCGGGGTGCCGTGCTGGAGCGAGTTGGCGACCAGCTCGCTCGCGGCGAGCACACCGCGGTCGCGTAGCTCGTCCGGGAAACGCCAGGAGGTCAGCACCCCGGTGGCGAAGGCGCGGGCGCGCGGTGCCGCCTCCACTCCGCCGAGCAGATCGAGCGAGGCGTTGTGGAACAGCTCCGCGTCCGCCCCCTTGCGGGCGGGATGCTGCACCACCAGGACCGCCACGTCGTCGTCGTGCTCGGCGGTCACTCCGAGGGAGCGGATCAGCCGGTCGCAGACGACCTGCGGGGAACCCTTCGCGCCGGACAGCGCCCGGCCGAGCGCGGCCACGCCCTCGTCGATGTCCTCGCTACGGCGCTCCACCAGCCCGTCCGTGTAGAGGACGGCGGTCGAACCGGGCGGCAGCGCGATCGTGCCGGAGGTGTGGATCCAGCCGCCGGTGCCGAGCGGCGGGCCGGTCGGGTCCTCGGCGACGCGCACCGTCCCGTCCTCGTCGCAGACCAGGATCGGCAGGTGACCGGCCGAGGCGAACACGAGGTGGCCCTCGTTGGGGTCGTGGACGGCGTAGACGCAGGTGGCGATCTGGGTGGCGTCGATCTCGGCGGCCAGGCCGTCGAGCAGTTGGAGCACCTCGTGCGGGGGCAGGTCGAGGCGGGCGTACGCGCGCACGGCCGTGCGCAGCTGGCCCATGACCGCGGCGGCACGGACCCCGCGGCCCATCACGTCGCCGATGACGAGGGCGGTGCGGCCGGCGCCCAGGGTGATGACGTCGTACCAGTCTCCGCCGACCGCGGCGTCGGTGCCGCCGGGCTGGTAAGTGGCGGCGATCCGCAGGTCGTCCGGCTGCTCCAGCTCCTGCGGGAGCAGCGAGCGCTGGAGGGTGACGGCCATCTCGCGGTGGCGGCGTTCGCTGGTACGGAGCCGTTCGGCCGCTTCGGCGTGGTCGGTGACGTCGGCGGCGTGCACCAGGACGCCGCCCTCGCTCCGCGCCCCGCCGTCCGGTGCCGGGCCGCCGTCGGTGCCGGTGTCCCAGGGGGCGACGGGTGTGCAGGTGACGGTGTACGAGCCGCCGCCGAGGGTGCGGCGCGACTTGACCGTACGCGGGGTACCGCTGCGCAGGACCTGGTCCATCAGGGGCAGCACGCTCAGCTCGGCCAGCTCCGGCATGGCATCGGCCGCGGGGGCTCCGCACGGGCGGGGGCCGAAGGCCGTCTCGTAGGCGGCGTTGACGTACGCGACCCGGTGGTCGGGGCCGTGGAACAGTGCCACGGGCGCGGGGAGCCGGCCGAGGATCTCGCGGGCGGGCAGGTCGTCGAGGACCGGTGCCTCGTCGGCAGCGGCGGATACCGGCGGGGCGGCGGCCGTCCGGTCGGGGGCCTGCGTGACGACCGCGTCCGCCGGCGCGGCAGGGGATTCCGCCTGTGCGTACGCGGCCCGGGCAGCGGGGACGGAACCGCGGTCGTCCCGGGCTGCGGCGCGACGCTGCGTTCCGGGAAGACGGGCGCTCCAGCGCGTGAAGTTCACGTATTTCTGCCTCGTGTGTCGGTCTGGTCCGCTCGGGCTGGCTGCTTCTGCTGTATCTGCTGCGTCTCGGCACCGCGTCCGCCACGTCGTCCGCACGGCGCTTCGTCCGCGTCCGCCGCGTCCGGCTTCCGCGTCCTTCGCCGGGGTCAGGGGCGGGGCGCGGCCCGGGGAATACCGGCAGGGCCTTGTCGTGCTGTCGGGTGCGACGTCGCTGTTCACCGGTGACCGGGCCGGCTCCCGCCGGGGGTCGGGCCGGCGTTCACCTCTGGTCGCGGTCGACCGGGTCACTCTGTGCAGATGCGGACGTACCTATGGTCACACGTCCAGTGTGACGGAGCGTACTGACAGTCGTCATTCGGCCGTCGGTACGGGTCCGGGGCACCTCCCCGCGTCCGGGGTTCCCGGACAGGGTGGCGCAGGTGCCCGCCCCAGGACTTCCGGGGCCGGGCGGGGCGGCGTGCCCGGGTTCGTACCGCGGAGGTAGGTCGGTGGTACGACATCGGTACGACGGGATCTCGTGCCTCCGTGGAAGGGGACCGTGGACGGCCGGGGGTCGGCGCCCGGTTCGGCGGTGGGCGGCGGCCGGTTCGGCGGTGGGCGGCGGCCGGTCGGCGGTGGGCGGTCAGCCCGGCGGCTCCTCCGGCTCGTGGGACTCGTCGCGGGTGCCGGGGTGCCGGCGGGGAGGCGGTGCGCGGTGGGGACCGGTGCCGCCTGCCGCCAGCTCGAACTCGGCGCGGGGATGCTCCAGCGAGCCGAGCGAGACGATCTCGCGGGTGAAGAGCCCGGACAGAATCCATTCGGCAAGAACGCGCGCCTTCCGGTTGAACGTCGGTACGCGGCTGAGGTGGTAGGCCCGGTGCATGAACCAAGCGGGGTAGCCCTTCAGCCTCCGCCCGAAGACGTGGGCGACTCCCTTGTGCAGGCCGAGGGAGGCCACCGAACCGGCATACGCGTGCCGGTAGTCGGTGAGCGGACGCCCTTCGAGGGACGCGACGACGTTGCCCGCCAGGACCTTCGCCTGGCGGACGGCGTGCTGGGCGTTGGGCGCGGTCACGGTACCCGGTTCCGGGGCCGTCAGATCGGGGACGGCAGCCGCGTCGCCCGCCGCCCAGGCATGCCGGGTGCCGGCGATTCTGAGGTCGGCGGTGCAGCGCAGCCTGCCGCGCCCGGTCACCGGGAAGCCGGTGTCGGCGACGAGCGGCGCGGGCTTCACCCCGGCCGTCCAGACGAGCGTGCGGGTCGGGAACCGGGAGCCGTCGCTCAGTACGGCGACGCGGTCCTCGCAGGAGTCCAGTCGGGTGTCGAGCCGCACGTCGACGTTGCGTCCGCGCAACTCCCGTACGGCGTAGGCGCCCATGGCCTCACCGACTTCCGGAAGGATGCGCCCGGTCGCCTCGACGAGAATCCATCTCAGGTCTTCGGGCCGGATGTTGTGGTAGTACCGCGCGGCATAGCGGGCCATGTCCTCCAGTTCGGCGAGTGCTTCCACACCGGCGTACCCCCCGCCGACGAAGACGAAGGTGAGAGCCGCGTCGCGGAGGGCGGGATCACGGGTGGCCGAGGCGATGTCCATCTGCTCGATGACGTGGTTGCGCAGCTTGATGGCCTCCTCCACCGTCCTGAAACCGATCCCGTGCTCGGCGAGTCCGGGGACCGGGAGGGTCCGCGCGACGGAGCCGGGGGCCAGGACCAGCTCGTCGTACCGCATCTCCACCGCCCCGTCGCCGGGCCCGCCGGTGGTGAGGGTGCTCACGGTCGCGGTCCGGTTCGCGTGGTCGATGAGGTGGACCTCGCCGACCACGACACGGCACAGGCCGAGGACGCGGCGGAGGGGAACGACGACGTGCCGGGGCGAAATCGACCCGGCCGCCGCTTCGGGGAGGAACGGCTGATACGTCATATAGGGATCGGGCGTGACGACCAAGATCTCGACCTCGCCGCTCCTCAGCCCGCTCTTCAGCTTCCTCTGGAGGCGCAGCGCCGTATACATCCCGACGTAGCCTCCGCCGACGACGAGAATGCGCGCACTCGGCCTGCTGCCGGGGGCAGTTCCCCGGGATTCTGGAGCCATCACCACCCCATGACGCAACGGAGTCGCGGGTTTGTCCACAGGCCCTGCAAATTGTGTGACCGGGAAGCTCCGGCGCGCGGGGTCACTGCCCGTCAGGAATGTCGGGGCAGTCGCGCAGGTCAGGCGGGGAGGAGGGGGGCGCGCGCATGGGCGGAAACAGGAATCAACGGGTCCTTGCTCCGATCGAGGGGCGCTCCGTGCGGAACTGCCCCTTCTGAATTGCCCCCCGCTCAACTATGTTCGTAGCCGATCGGGGTGGGGGACGGGGCAGTTCGGCAGTCCTCTCTCCGGTCCACATGGTGGGGAAGTCTCCGGGGGGAGACGTCATAACCGGGGGAAGTCATGCACATTCAGGATTCGCATGGGCAGGTTGCCGTCTCGTCCTCGACCGAGGCCGTCGCGCGGCTGAACGCGCCGGGAGGGCTCGCCGTGTTCGAGTCGTCCCGCCCGATCGGTGGAGCGGACTCCGGCAGACCGGCGGGGGTCATCGCGTCGAACGGTTCTTCCGCGGGCTCGACCGCCGGCTCGTCGGCCGCTCCTGCGGTCGGTTCCGCCGCGGACGCACCGGCCCGCTCGGCGCCGCTGCGCGTGGACGCGCAGCGGAATCTGGAGCACGTCCTGCGCGCTGCGCGGGAGGTCTTCGGTGAGCTGGGGTACGGCGCTCCGATGGAGGACGTGGCCCGTCGGGCACGGGTCGGGGTGGGGACCGTCTATCGCCGGTTCCCCAGCAAGGAAGTACTGGTACGGCGAATAGCCGAGGCCGAGACCGCCCGGCTGACGGAGCAGGCGCGCGCCGCGCTCGGCCAGGAGGACGAGGCCTGGTCCGCGCTCTCCCGTTTCCTCCGGACGTCGGTGGCGTCCGGTGCGGGGAGGCTGCTGCCGCCGCAGGTGCTGCGCGTCGACGCTGCCTCGCGGGGCGGAGAGGTCCTCCGCCCTGCCGGAGACGGCGAGGACGGGACGCGGGTGCCTCAGCAGCGGCAGAGCGCGGCCCCGGCGGACCACCGCCAGGCCTCGCAGCGGACGGAAGCGCAGGAGGGCGAGGAGCACTCCGGCACGGGCGAGTTGCTCGACGTCGTGGGCCGACTCGTCGAACGGGCCCGGGAATCCGGCGAGCTGCGCTCCGATGTGACGGTGGCCGACGTGCTGTTGGTGATCGCCACCTCCGCGCCCTCGCTGCCGGACTCGGCCCAGCAGGCCGCCGCATCGGCAAGGCTGCTGGACATCCTGCTGGAAGGACTGCGTTCGCGTCCCGCCGCGTGAGCTGGTGAGGGGGCGCGGAAGAGCGATGAGGTGCTGCCCGCGCCCGGGGCGGGGTGGCCCTGGGGCCGGTAGCCGGCGTACGGCGGACGGCGGACGGCGGGCAGTAGTCGGCAACGGCGCCCGGCGTCGGGCGGCCTCGTCCGAAGGCGACCGGCGTCGGGCGGCCTCGTCCGAAGGCAGTCGGCGTCGGGCGGTCTCGTCCGAAGGCGACCGGCGTCGGGCGGTGGGTCACGAGCGAGCCTCTCCCGTTCGGATGACCTCTCGCGCTCTCTTTCGGTCGGACACCCCGGACGAGTGGAAGGTGGGACTGAACCGGCGCGCAGCCGACGGGCCTTGTGGCAGTGTTGCCCGGAATCGGGTTCACGGCAGGTACGGGGGCTCCGCGATGAGCGGTGACGGCACACGGGAAGAGCCGCTCGACGGCGTCTCGACCGAGGGCGGCACTGTTCCCCCGCCACGCCGGGCGCAGGTGCCCTCGCAGGGCGGCACGGACAAGCTCTCCCACAGCACGGCGCCCGACAGTGGATCGGCCGGCCCGACACCGGTCCGAGCCGCTATGCCCGGCCCCGGTTCGCCCGTCACGGATCCGCCCGGCCCCGAAGCTCCCGGCGGCGCCGATTCACCCGGACCCGGCGCTCCCGGCGGCGCGGACGAGCAAATCAGGCCGGACGGGCAGGGCCGGCCGGACGGGCAGGGCAGGCCGGACGGGCAGGGCAGGCCGGACGGGCCGGGGCGGGAAGTCCCGGGTGCACCGAACGTACGGACGGCCCCAGGCGTCCCGAACCCGCGGGTGCCCGGCGAGAAGGCTCCGGCGGGGAGTGGCGGCGGCACTGTGCTGCCGGGCCCCTGGTCCGTGCCTCCGCAGCGCACGGGACGGGGGGCCTCGGCCGGCCCCGCGGTCTCGGACGCCGAGCTGATCAGGGGCATGCGGTCGGGTGACGACCGGGCGTACGAAGAGCTGTTCCGGCGCCACTCGGGCGCCGTCCGACGGTACGCGCGTTCCTGCTGCCGGGACGCGCACACCGCGGACGACCTGACGGCCGAGGTGTTCACCCGGACCCTCCAGGCGGTTCGCGGAGGAAAGGGGCCCGAAGAAGCCGTCCGCGCCTATCTGATGACCGCGGTCCGCCATGTCGCCGCCGCCTGGACCAAGAGCGCGAGGCGCGAGCATCTGGTCGACGACTTCGCGGTGTTCGCCGCAGGGGCGACGCGTACCTCCGAGTTGTCCGACGACGACACCATCGACCTGGGTGCCGACGTCCGCGCCATGCACGAGGCCGAACAGTCCATGGCCCTGCAGGCGTTCCGCAGTCTGCCGGAACGCTGGCAGGCCGTGCTCTGGCACACCACCGTGGAGGAGGAATCACCGAGCGAGGTCGCCCCGCTCTTCGGGCTGTCCGCCAACGCCACGGCGGTGCTCGCGGGAAGGGCCCGCGAGGGACTGAAGCAGGCCTACCTCCAGGCGCACGTCAGCCAGGCCCTGGTGGCGGGCGGTGACTGCGCGCGGTACGCCGACCGGCTCGGCGCGTACGCCCGGGGCGGCCTGCGGACGCGGGCGGAGCGCGGACTCCGCAAGCACCTGGACGAATGCGCCAAGTGCCGTGTCGCAGCAGGAGAGTTGCAGCAGGTCAACGCGGGCATTCCCGCGCTGCTCCCGATCGCGGTCATCGGCTGGTTCGCCGCCGCCTACTCGCTCAAGGCGGCGGGAGTCGTCGCGGGCGGCACGCTGGCCGGGGCCGCTGCCGCCGCGACCGGAACCAGCACCGGCACGGCTGCGGGCACGGCTTCCGCAGGTGGCGCGGCGGCGGGCGGGTCCGGCGGCGGATCGGCAGCCGGAGGCGCTGTCGCGGAGGGGCTGGGCGCCCCCGTCAAGGTGGGGATCGCGGCCACGGTGGCCATCGCGGCGGCTGCCGGACTGGTGTGGGCGCTGGCGGGCGACGACCAGCCGGAGCCGGTGGCCAAGCCGCCGGTGGCGGCCTCGGTCCCGTCCGCCGCACCCCTGCCCGAGCCGCCGGCTCCGACGCCACCGTCCCCCGTACCGTCGCCGCCCGTCACGCCGGAACCGGCCCGGCCGGCCGCTCCAGGGCCCTCGCCCTCCCCGTCCGTACCGGCGCCGTCCGCGCCGAAGCCCTCGGCCGCACCTGCCCCTCCTGCTCCCGCGCCCTCGTCCTCGCCCGCCGAGGAGCCTCCGGCCCCACAGCCCACGCCTACGCCCCCGCCGGCCGCGGACCCCGCGCCGGAGCCTCGCGCACCCTCGGTCTACCGGTTCAGCGAGCTGCGCTACGACATCCTGGGCGACGGGTCCGGTCCCACCGTGCAGCTCTCCGGGAGCAGCCCGGTCTGGCAGCGCCGGGGCATGTCGATCGCCTCCACCCCGTACGCGCACGGGGTGACGGTGGGCGGCCGGTCGTCGGTGGTCGTCCGGCTGGACGGGCGCTGCACGCGTTACGAGGCGATGGCCGGCATCGACGATCTGGCCCTCGGCCTGGGCGCCGTGCGCTTCTCCGTGGTCGGAGGCGAGGGCGGAGTGCTGTGGACCTCCGGGATCGTGCGGGCGGGTTCCCCCGCCGTACCGGTGAACGTTCCGCTGGACGGACAGCGGTCGGTGCGCCTGGTCGTCGAGTCCGCGCGACCGCTCGGCGGAGCCACGATGGCCGACTGGGCCGATTCACGTTTCACCTGCGGGTAGTCCGTCCCGTGGGAACCCGCGGGTCCCCCGCGTCCGCACGGCCGCCCGTACCCCGTGCGGGGTTTCCGCCTCCGGCGGCTATGCCTGGAGCGAACGGCGGGCGACGGGGAGGACGCCCCCGGCGACGGCCCGGCTGCGCGGCGCCGCTGTACCGGTCCAGCAGGTGCCCCGGCGGCCCATCAGGCGGCGGAGCCAGAGTTCCGTGGAGGCGAGGTCCGCGAGACCGTCGAGCGGCAGCGGTTCCCCGTCGGCGGCCGCGCGCAGCGCCTTGCGGACCACCCGCGCCTCGATCAGGCCGGCGTCGGCGAGCAGCGGGGCGTCGAACAGGTCCATCAACTCGGGCAGCGCCAGCCGGATTCCGGTGCGGGTCGCCTCCGTCGAGCGGGCCAGCGAAGGGGCGCCCCAGCCGGTGGGCAGTTCGTGGATGCCCGCACCCGACAGGACCCGGCGCAGGATCGCGGCGCGCGCACCCGGCTGGACCCGCAGCGACTCGGGCAGGGCCCGGGCCGCCCGTACGACCTGGTTGTCGAGGAAGGGCGCGTGCAGCCGCTGACTGCGGATGTCGGCGGCCTGCTCCAGGATGCGGTGGCCGGCGGCGGCCCGGGCGAGGGCCGCACCCGCCCGGGCCTGGCCCGGGCGCTGCGCCGTGGCGGGGCGGATCGCCGCCTCCTGGAGCCGGACCGCCACCTGGGCGAGCGCCTCCCCGGTGAGCCAGCGCGCGGCGGGGCCGGGCCGGGACCAGGTGAGGGCGGCCAGTGAGGCGTCGGCCGGGGTGCTGCCCCGGCCGTGGCCGTCGGGGCCGACGGGGTACCGGTTGGCGTCGGGCAGCAGTCCGGCGGCGGTCTCCAGGCCACTTCGATAGGAGGTGCGGGCCAGCCTGCGGGCGGCGCGGTAGACCGCGAGCGGTACGAACATCGAGTGCGCAGAGGCGCCTTCGGCCCGGGTGAGTGCCGCGACGGGTCTCAGCAGGTCGCGACGGCGGCGGTCCATGAGGAGGTCGGCCAGGCGGGCCGGGTGGGCGTCGAGCACCTGCCGGGCGCCGTAGCCGACCAGGTGGTCCGCGCTCCCGGCGGCGAGGCGGCGACGGTGGCGCTCGGCGACGATCAGGGAGGGCGCCGGCTCGTCGGTGATCACCCCGTTCTCCACCGAGAGGTCCGCGTACGGGAGCGCCTCCTCGCCCGCGGGGACCACCACGTGGTGCAGGCGCGGATTGGCCGCGATGGCGCGGGCGCGGGCGAGTTCGTCCTCGTCACCGCGGGTGGTGAGGTCGTTGAAGGTGACGGCGAGGAGCCGCTCCCCCGCGCCGGTGCCGTGGCCCAGGACCGTACCGGGGAGGCCGGGCAGGCCGGCGGCGAGCAGGGCGAGGGTCGCGGAGGCGCTGCCGCCGGAGAGGTCGGCCCCGATGCCGGGTACGGGCCCCCGGCCCCGGGCCGCGCGGCGGTCGGCGGGCCCCATGCCGGGGACGGGCCCGGGGTCCTGCGGCCCGGCCTCCGGGGCGTGGCGGGGCGCGGTGAGCCGGGCGCGTACGGCCTCGACGAGGGCGTCCCGTACGCCCTCCACCGCGCGCACGGGGTCGGCCTGCGGGGCGGCGACGGCGAGGGAGGCGACGGGTTCGTAGCCGGTGATCTCGCGGGAGCCCTCGCGGAGGATGAGCGCGTGGCCGGGCGGGACGCGCTTCACGCCGGCGTACGGAGTCCCGTCGCCCAGGGCCTCCGGGGTGTCGGGGCAGGCGAGCAGGGCGGCCAGGTGGCCGATGTCGAGCTGGGCCTCGATCAGGTCGGCGAGCGGCAGTGCGGCGGTGGCGTAGGCGGTGCCGCCGGCCCAGGGGGTGTGGAAGACCGGGCGGGCTCCGGCCAGGTCACCGGTGACGGTGATGCGCCGTCCTATCTGCACGACGACCGTGTAACTGCCCGGCCAGGCCGTGAGATGGCGCAGGGCGCCGCCGCGCGCGGAGAGGAGTCCGACGCGGAGCTGCTCGTCGGTCGCCCCGCAACAGCCGAGTACCGCGAGCCGGGTGGTGGGCGCGCCGACCGTGGTCGCCGCGTCGATGAGCCGGATCTCGTCGGGGCGCCAGTCGCCGACCGCCCACAGCGGATCGGGGTCGCCCCACAGGAGTTGGGAGCCCACCGGATGGACCGTGCGCCCCTCGCCGCCCGCGCGGACCGCGCCCACCGTGCCGAAGCTCGCGGCGATATCGCTCCACCCCACCAACCAACGCATCGCCGCCTCCACAGGCTGTGGACTGACGGCGCACATGGTCCGCTGGAACGCCGCTGCGGGACATGCTGCCACGACTGCGGCGGCCGGGAGGGGGTACGCGCGGCGCACGCCGGAAGAGCATGCGCCCCTGGCATGAGCCGGAAGGCCCGTACGAGGCCGACCCGCCCAACGGAACTGGGTCTTCCGCTTGTTGGAGCGATCCGGTCACCGGGAGTCCGGGGAAGCCCCGGGGCGGGACACCCCCGACCGCCGGCCGCACACGTCAACACCCCATCACCGAACACCGAACACCGAGCACCCGCCGACCCGCGACCACCCGGCCGGCACCCGCGCCCGCCGCCCGTCCCGTCGACGGCGCCCCCGGCACCCGGGTCAGGCGCCCGCACCACCCCACGCCCCTCCACAGGCCCGGCCATGCCCCGCCCGCCGCCCCACCACGGGCCCCGCCATGCCCCGCCCGAGGCCCCGCCCCGACCCACGCGACGGTCCGCCGCCGGGACGCCGGGGCGGCTCGGCCGACGCACCATCAGACGCATTCAAGCCACCGGAGGAGCGCTCTGGCGGTGGTTTCCAACGGATCTGCGACCGTCGACATCCAGCCATTCTTCGTCGGCGCGCCATCGGTGCACCGTCACCTCGGCCCGTCGTCCGCGTGCCCGCTCCGCCGCCCCGCGGTCCGGTCCCGCGCGCGAGCCGGGCGCACGCCCCCGGGCCGTGCACGCGCGTGCCACGCCCCGCCGACCGCCCCCGCACGGCCCCGTCCGACGCTCGGCCCGGGAGATGGCGCGCACCTCCCGGGCCGGTCCGCCGCCCGCGGGGAATGGGGCGGCAGTGTCCCCCAGCCCGCCGAGTCCAGTGCGGCGGGCCGACCCACGCATGCTCCATGGAAGCGCTTCGACACAGGCCCGACGAGAGCGCACGGCCGGGCGCACGGCCACACGGCCGGGGCACATCGGACACCTTTCGCCGCCCCCGCCGGCCCCCCGGACGACCCCGGCACGACGCCCGGCGCGGGCCACAATCCCGCCATCCGAACCCATGCCCCTTAACGGTAGGGATGCGGAGAACTACGCTGGGTTTACCGATGGTCTCAGCACGGCGGCATATTCCTCGGGGTTCGGCCACATGCGTGTGCGCCCGGCCACGGGGAGCCCGCCGCGACGAGAACACGGTACGAATGCCGCGCGCCGCCCCCGGTGACGCGGCGGCTGTCTGTGTGTCGAGGGGTGGCGCATGTCCAGGGAGCAACGCGGGCCGAACGAGAAGCTCGGCACGGTTCTCGCCCTCGCGGGAATCAGCAACGCCGGGCTCGCCCGGCGGGTCAACGACCTCGGAGCACAGCGCGGGCTGACACTTCGCTACGACAAGACCTCGGTCGCCCGTTGGGTCGCCAAGGGCATGGTGCCGCAGGGCGCGGCACCGCATCTCATCGCCGCCGCGATCGGGGCCAAGCTGGGCCGGCCGGTCCCGCTGCACGAGATCGGTCTCGCCGACGCCGACCCGGCGCCGGAGGTGGGTCTCGCCTTCCCGCGCGACGTGGCGGAAGCGGTGCGCTCCGCCACGGAGCTGTACCGCCTGGACCTCGCCGGCCGTCGCGGCGGCAACGGCATCTGGCAGTCGCTGGCGGGTTCCTTCTCGGTGAGCGCCTACGCGACGCCCGCCTCGCGCTGGCTGATAACCCCCGCCGACCCCTCGGTCGCCCGGGACTCGGCGGCCGCGCGGACCGCGCTCCTCGCCGGCCCGGAGGCGGTACGCCCGGCACCTCCGGGTCCGGCGCACGGCGGTCTCGTACTGCCCGCCGGGCACGGCGCGGTCCCCGTGCAGCCGGGTCCCGAGTCCGTGGCCGACGCCTCGCCGCTCCGGGTCGGGCACAGCGACGTCGCCAAACTGCGCGAGGCTGCCCAGGACGCGCGCCGCTGGGACTCCAAGTACGGAGGCGGCGACTGGCGTTCGTCGATGGTGCCGGAGTGCTTACGCGTCGACGCCGCGCCCCTGCTGCTCGGTTCGTACAGCGACGAGGTGGGCCGTGCGCTGTTCGGCGCCTCGGCCGAACTGACGCGGCTGGCCGGGTGGATGGCCTTCGACACCGGCCAGCAGGAGGCCGCCCAGCGCTACTACATCCAGGCGTTGCGGCTCGCCCGGGCCGCCGCCGACGTCCCGCTCGGCGGGTACGTCCTGGCCTCGATGTCGCTCCAGGCGACCTACCGGGGGTTCGCCGACGAGGGGGTCGACCTCGCGCAGGCGGCGGTCGAGCGCAACAGGGGGCTGGCGACGGCCCGGACGATGAGCTTCTTCCGGCTGGTGGAGGCGCGCGCCCACGCCAAGGCGGGGGACGCCCCGGCGGCCGGGGCGGCGCTCCGGGGTGCGGAGAGCTGGCTGGAGAGGTCGCGGCCGGGGGACTCCGATCCCTCCTGGCTCGGCTTCTACTCGTACGACCGGTTCGCCGCCGACGCCGCGGAGTGCTACCGCGACCTCAAGGCGCCCCGCCAGGTGCGCAGGTTCACCGAGCTCGCGCTGTCGAAGCCGACCGAGGAGTTCGTCCGCTCGCACGGTCTGCGGCTGGTCGTCTCCGCGGTGGCCGAACTGGAGTCGGGCAACCTCGACGCCGCGTGCGCCGCCGGCACCCGCGCGGTGGAGGTCGCGGGGCGGATCTCGTCCGCCCGGACCACCGAGTACGTCCGGGACCTGCTGCACCGGCTCGAACCGTACGGGGACGAGCCACGCGTCGCGGAGCTGCGCGAGCGGGCCCGGCCGCTGCTGGTCGCACCCGCCTGACGGCACGGTCGAGCCCCGACCGCCGGAACACGCGCCACGTCCCGCCCCGTCCGGGGTTTGATCCGGTTGTCAGCGGGTCAGTGCACTATCGGGGTGGGAGGTGGCGTGATGAGGACACACGCGGACTACGACTGCGACGTGCTGGTGATCGGCGGCGGGATCGTCGGTCTGTCGACGGCGTACGCGCTCACGCGCGCGGCGCCGGGGATCCGGGTCACCGTCCTGGAGGAGGCGCGGAACCCCTCCGACCACCTCGCGGGGCCGGGTGGCGGGCTGGTCCACAGCGGTGTCCATCACCGCCGGAGCTCCCTCACGGCCCGGTTCGCCGCGCGTGGCGGCGGCGAGATGACCGACTTCTGCGCGCGGCACGGCATCGCCCACACCGTCTCCGGCAAGCTGATCGTGGCGACGGACCGCTCCGAACTCCCCCGGTTGCACGCCCTCGCGCAGCGCGGCCGGGAGCACGGGCTGCCGGTGTGCGAGCTGGGCCCGGCACAGATCGCGCAGTACGAGCCCCGGGTACGCGGCCACGCGGCGATCCGGGTCTCCACCACCGGGGTCTGCGACGCGGCCGGGGTCCTCGCGGCGCTGGCCCGCGAGGTCGCCGCGGCCGGCTCGGCCGTCCGGTGCGCGGCACGGGTGACCGCCGTGGACCGGCGCCCCTGGGGCGTCGCGGCGCGTACGGCGGACGGGACGGTGGTCCGTGCCCGGGCCCTGGTCAACGCCGCGGGCCCGCAGAGCGACCGGGTGGCGCGGCTCGCGGGCGACGAGCCCGGGGTGCGCGTCGTGCCCGTCCGGGACATCTACTACGAGCTGCGCAGGCCGGAGCTGGTGAGCGGAGTGGTGCACCCGGTACCGGCCGCGGGGCACCCGTTCCTCGGCGCGCAGCTGATCCGGGGTCTCGTCCGGTCCGTCGACGGGACCGTCCACGTGGGTCCGGTCGGCGCGACGCCGCCCGGGCGGGCCGTACCGGCGCTCCACCCCGGGGGGCTGCTCTCCGCGCTGGCCCGGCCCGTCTCCCGGCGGACCGCGCGCCGCCATGCGGCGTACGTACCGGACGGGGCGCGCCTCGTCCGGGCGGGTGCGGGGCTGCCGCCGGAGCGGACCGGGCCGGCGGTGCGGGCCATGTCGGACGAACGGGCCGTGCCGGACGGACGGACCGTTCCGGAAGGGCGGACCGGACGGCTCGGGCGACCGGAGCAGGCCGGACGGGCCGGGGTGTCGGGGGCGGTGGTCGCGGCCGCCCTCCGGCGGCTGCTGCCCGACGTGACCGAGGACGACCTGCGCCCGGCGCCCTCCGGTGTGCGGGCCCAGGCGGTGCACGGCGACGGCACACCGGTCGAGGACTTCCTGATCCGTGAGGCCCCGCACACCGTGCACGTGCTCCACACCCCCGCGGACGCCGCGCTCGCCACGGCACTGCCGGTGGGCCGGGAGATCGCCCGGCGGGTCCTGGCCCTGGCGTCGGGGTCGGGGTGGAGGCCGCCCGCCGTAGAATCGGGGCATTGTGTCTGAGCAGCCCCTGAACCCCAGTACGGAGCCTGGCGCGCACGCCGGGACCGCCGAGGCCCCCGCCATGAACGCGGCCGTGAACGCAGCCGTGAACGCGGCCACGGGCCCGACCGAGGAGACGGCCGACGTGGACGCCGCGGAAGCCGCCGACGCCGCCGCCCGCCGGGCCGCCTCCTTCGACCGGCAGCGCCGGTTGCGCCAGGAGCCGCGCTTCCCCGGCGGCCCCGCCGCCGATCCGGCCGGCTCGCACCACGAGCGCCGCATCCGCAGCTTCCAGCCGCGCCGCAGCCGGGTCACGATCGGCCAGCAGGACGCCCTCGAACGCCTCTGGCCGCAGTGGGGCTTCGACATCGACGGCCTGCGCGTCCTGGACCTGGACCAGATGTTCGGCGGACTCCCGGTCGTGCTGGAGATCGGTTTCGGCATGGGCGAGGCGACCGCGCAGATGGCTGCGGACGATCCGGCCACGGGCATCCTCGCCGTCGACGTGCACACCCCGGGTCAGGGCAATCTCCTCCGCCTCGCCGACCAGGCCGGCTCGGACAACGTGCGGGTCGCCAACGGCGACGCCATCATCCTGCTCCGCGAGATGCTGAAGCCCGAGTCGCTGGACGGCCTGCGGGTGTACTTCCCCGACCCGTGGCCCAAGAGCCGCCACCACAAGCGCCGTCTGATCCAGCCGGACTTCCTGGACCTGGTGTCGGGCCGCATGAAGCCGGGCGCGGTGATCCACTGCGCGACCGACTGGGAGCCTTACGCGGAACAGATGCTGGAGGTGCTCACCGCGCACCCCCGGTTCGAGAACACCCGGGCGGACGGCGGTTACGCGCCTCGTCCCGCGTTCCGGCCGCTGACCCGGTTCGAAGGACAGGGCCTGGACAAGGGGCACGTCGTCCACGACCTGCTCTTCACCCGGGTCTGAGAACCGGTCCGGCGGGCGGGGCCGTCCGGCGCACGGGCCCGACGTGCCCCGTGCGGCCTCGACGCGACCCGTGCGGACTCGACGGGCCCGTGCGGACTCGACGGCGTGGGCCGGGCGTAACCGCCTGGTCAGTTGTCGGTCCCGCTCGTTAGGGTCGGCACATGTCCGCCGGGTCCGAGCAGCACCGACATTCCCAGCCCGCCGTCCCCGTGCTCGAAGAGCGACGGCTCGGCGAGATCCTGGGCGCCGTCCCGGAGCGTGCCCACTGGCGCTACCGCCCGCGCCGGGTGGGGCTGGTGTGGCGCAGCAAGGCGTTCCGCGCGGGCGCGGTGATCATCACGCTGGCCGTCTGCGGGCTGCTCATCCTGGCTCTCGTACGCGAGGAAACCGGCACCGAGGGGTTCCTCGTCGGTCTCGGGCTCGCGGTGCTGCCGGTGCCGCTCCTGATGACCGCGTTCCGCTGGCTGGACCGGGTCGAACCGGCGCCCTGGCGGAATCTGCTGTTCGCCTTCGCCTGGGGTTCGTGCGCGGCGGCGCTGGTCGCGATCGTCGCGAACTCCTTCGCGACGTACTGGATCGCGAACCTCTCGGCGGACCCCGCCGGCGCCGACACCCTCGGGGCCACGGTCGTCGCGCCGATCGTCGAGGAGAGCGCCAAGGGCGCCGCCGTACTGATGCTCTTCCTGTTCCGCAGACGGGAGTTCAACGGGGTCGTCGACGGAATCGTCGCGGCGGGTTTCACCGCGACCGGCTTCGCGTTCAGCGAGAACATCCTCTATCTCGGCAACGCCTTCGGCGAGGACCGGCAGTTGGGGACGGTGGGGATCGCGTCGCTGACGGTCGGCACCTTCTTCGTGCGGATCGTCCTGTCCCCCTTCGCGCACCCGGTCTTCACGGCGATGACGGGCATCGGCTTCGGTCTCGCCGCCGCGAGCCGTGCGGGGGGCCGCCGACGCCGGGTCCGCCGGATCGCGCTCCCGCTGGTGGGGCTGCTGCTCGCGATGGGCATGCACGCCCTGTGGAACGGTTCGGCGACCTGGGGACCTTACGGCTTCTATCTGGTCTACGGCGTCGCGATGATGCCCGCGTTCGGGCTGCTGACCTGGCTGGCGATCTGGGCGCGCGGGCGGGAACTGCGGGCGCTCGCCGCCGAGTTCCCGGCGTACGCGCTGGCCGGCTGGCTCACCCCGGCCGAACCGCTCGCGCTCGCCTCCATGCGTGCCCGGGGCATGGCCCGGGACCTGGCGCGGCACTGGCACGGTGCGTCGGACCGGGCCAGGGGCCGGGCGGCGGCCCGGGCCGTCGCGGAGTACGAGTCGTTCGCGACCTCACTGGCGGCTCTGCGGCGGGACGCCCGGCGCGGCACGGTGGGCGTCGACTTCGCGGCGCGGGAGCAGGAGTTGCTGCACCACCTCTGGGAGCGCAGGGACGTCGCGGCCCCCGCGCTGAGCCACGCGGCCCGCAGTGTGTTCCGCTCGGCCGTCCGCCGCCCGGTGCCCTACCCGTACGGCCCCGGAGCTCCCGCGCACGGCGCCCACGCGGCCCACGGCGCGCACGCCCGGGGCTGGGCGCCCCCGGCACCGTCCCCGCAGCAGCCCTGGCCCGGCGCGTCCGGCGCCCAGGGGAGCCCGGCGCCGAGCGGGCACAAAGACGGCGCGGCGGCCCCGTACGGCACCGGTCAGGCCCCTTCGCCGTCCCCGCAGCAGCCGCCTCCGCACCGCCAGTACGGCGGGCACAACCCCTATCTGCACCCGCCGGGATAAGGCCCTCGCTCAGGCGGAGGCTTCGTCGAGCCGGTCCAGTTCCTCGCCGGTCAGCGTGAGCTCGGCGACCGCGAGCAGCGCCGGGAGCTGTTCCGGCGTACGGGCCGAGGCGATCGGCGCCACGACCGTGGGCCGGGACGCCAGCCAGGCCAGCGCGACGGTCGCGATCTCGGCCCCGTGCGCCTCGGCGACGGTGTCCAGCGCGCTCAGCACCTTCTGCCCGCGCTCGGACTCCAGGTGGGCTCCGGCGCTCGCGGCGCGGGCGCTCTCCACCTGCGTACCCGGCCGGTACTTGCCGGTGAGGAAGCCGGCCGCCAGCGCGTAGTACGGGACCGCGCCGAGGCCGGTCTCGGCGGCGAGGTCCTGGGCGGCGCCCTCGTAGGTGTCGCGGGAGACCAGGTTGTAGTGCGGCTGGAGGGCGACGTACCGGGCGAGTCCCTCGCGCTCGGAGAATTCGAGCGAGGCGCGCAGGCGCTCGGGGCTGATGTTGGAGGCGCCGATCTCGCGGACCTTGCCCTCCTTCACCAGCTGGTCGAGGGTGGTGACGATCTCCTCCACCGGGACACTCTCGTCGTCGTAGTGCGTGTAGTAGAGGTCGATGTAGTCGGTGTCGAGGCGCCGCAGGGACTCCTCCACCGCGCTCTTGACGTTGCCGGTGGCGAGCCCCCGGTACTCGGGGTGGGCACCGACCTTGGTGGCGACGACGACGTCGGCACGGTTGCCGCGGGCCTTGAGCCACTTGCCGATCAGCGCCTCCGACTCGCCGCCCCTGTTACCGGGAACCCAGGCCGAGTACGCGTCGGCGGTGTCGACGAAGTTGCCGCCGGCCGCGGTGTAGGCGTCGAGTACCGCGAAGGACTGCGCCTCGTCGGCGGTCCAGCCGAAGACGTTGCCGCCGAGGGCGAGCGGGAAGACCTCGAGGGCGGACGTTCCGAGCTTGCGGAGAGAAGAAGTCATGAGGAGTGCAACGGAACGGACGGGAGATCGTATTCCGCTTCCGGAGCTCCAGCCGCGATTCCGGCGGGACGAGGGGGGCCGGCAGCCCTGACGTCGGGGGGGAGCGTCAAGGCTGCCGGGGCTGGGGAGGCGCCCGGGCCGGGTCCGGCGGGGCCTACGCGCGCCGCACGGACCCCGCGCGGCGCGCCGGACCGGTGCGGGCCCGGAGGCGTCAGACGGTGAGGCCCTTGCCGGTCAGCCAGGCCATCGGGTCGATGCCGGTGCCGTCCGGGGTGTGGACTTCGAGGTGGAGGTGCGGGCCGGTGACATTGCCGGTGGCTCCCACGCGGCCGATGGTGTCGCCGGTGTTGACCTGCTGGCCGGCGACGACGTCCATGGAGGACTGGTGGCAGTACCAGATCTCCGTACCGTCATCGAGCTCCAGGACCGTGCGGTACCCGTACGAGCCCGACCAGCCCGCCGACTTGACCGTTCCCCCGTGCACGGCCTTGACCGGGGTACCGGTCGGCGCGGCGAAGTCGAGACCGGTGTGCTGCCCGGAGGCCCACATCGTGCCGGCCTCGCCGAAGGTGGAGGTGATCGTGTACGCGGAGGTGGGGAGCGAGTAGCTGGCGGCGAGCTTGGCCAGTCTCTCGGCCTCGGCCTTCTTCGCCGCGGCCTCCTCGGCCGCCTTCTTCTCCGCCGCGGCCTTCGCCGTGGCCTCGTCCTGCTGCTTCTTCGCCTCGGTGGCGGCCTTGGTCGCGGCAGCCGCCTCCTGGGCCGCCTTCGCTTCCGCGTCGGCGGCGGACTGCTGCTGCTCGGCCTGCTGGAGGATGCGGGCGCGCAGTGCCTCGCCCGCGTCGGTGGCGCCCTGCTCGGTCTCCGCCGTGGTGAGCCCGGCCGTGGTGAACGGCGCGGCCGCCGCCACCGGCGCGGGAGTGTCGTCGGACTCGACCGCGGTGATCAGAGCGCCCAGCCCGGGAAGGGACTTGGCGTCGGGAAGGTTGTCCGCGAGCGAATCGGGAAGAGAGATGGAGACCGGCGGCTTGCTCTGCGCGGTGGCCATGCCGCCCGCACCGACGGCCGCGATGACGCCGACCCCGAGGACGGTGGAACTACGCGCGAGACCACGCTGCTTGGCGACGCGGTGCCGGCCGCGTACGGGGCGGAGGGAATCCTCGGTGGGGTTCCATTCCTCCCAGGCCTTGTCGGCGTTGCCGGGAGAGCCGAAACCCTCGCGAGTGGCGAAGGGTGACGGGGCTTCGGGGGCAGGCTGGTTGGACGCCACGTGGGCGCACTCCTTTCCTTCCTTCTCGCCTACCGGGTTAGCTGACGGGTTCGGAGCAGGAAGGTCTCCTACGGGCGCCTGGCGTCTCTGTCGAGACACAGGTGTCCGATTCACCCCAAGAAGGTGGTTCCCCGGTTCCCTTGCGGAATTCGGCGCTCGCGCACGGCGCCGTCTCTGACGACGGCTGGGACGACCGCGCTGCGTTATCGAACGTTAATAGACAGACGACTCCGATTCCAAGCCGTTCCTCTTGATCATTCCCACTTCGGGCCGGGATTTACCTGGGCATTTCCTCGCTTAGCGGGGCGACTTGCGGACGAGCGGCCCGACCCGGCTTTTCTGACGGTGTGTCATATGTTATCGAGCGGTACCGCTCTGCTACGGACCGTCGCCGGACCCGGGCGGCTGACCCCGGGGCCGTCCGCAGGGGGATCGCGGGGCCGTCCGCAGGGGGATCGCGGGGCCGTCCGCAGGGGGATCACGGGGGATCACCACGGCGCCCTGAACCGCGTCAGCCGCCGCCGCGGCCCACGATCGGCACGGTGGTCCGGCGCTCCGGCTGGTCCTCCGCCGGCCGGGCCACCGCGAGCAGCGCCAGGTCGTCCGTCGAGCGCCCGCCCGTGTGCAGCCGGACGTCGTCGGTGAGCGCCGTGAGCAGCTCGTCGGGACCGGGGAAGATCCGGCCTCGCAGCCGCTCTGCCGGGTCGTAGAACACGCCCGCCGCGTCGCGCGCCTCGGAGAGCCCGTCCGTGTAGGTCAACAGGGTCGCGCCCGGCGGGAGGTCCCACTCGTCCGCCCGGTCCGGCCAGGCTCCCAGTGCCATACCGAGCGGCAGCGCGGGGGTACTGGGCCGCAGCACGTCCAGCGCGCCCCCGGCGTGCAGCAACAACGGTTCGGGGTGACCCCGGTTGACGATCCGCAGAGTCGCGGAGCCCTGTGGAATCTCGGCCAGGACCGCGGTGACGAACCCCTCCACCGGGTCCAGCCCCCCGCGCCGCGCCGCGTCCCTGGCCAACGCGCGCTCAAGCCGCTGCGCCACCCCCTCCAGCGTCTCCTCCTGCTCCGCGGCCTCCCGGAACGCGCCGATGATCACCGCCACCGCCTCGACCGCGTCGAGCCCCTTTCCGCGTACGTCGCCCAGTACGAGGCGTACGCCGTACGGAGTGTCCGCGACGGCGAACAGGTCGCCGCCGACGTACTCGTCCGCCTGCGCCGCCTCGTACCGCGCGGCGACGTGGAGCCCGCCGACCCGGTCGGCAGGGACCGGCAGCACGGCGCGCATGGCGGTCTCCGCGATGATCCGGGCGGACGCGAGCTGCTCGTTGCCGCGCCGCACCACCGCGTTGATGACGAGCGCCAGCACGGCCGTGGTGGCCACGGTGAGCGTCTCGATGATCGGAACGATCTCTCCGATGGTGCCCACGTACACCCGCATCGCGATGACGGCGGCCAGCGAGGCGGCACCGATCCGGACGGTGCCGGCCCGGGAGGCGAACGGCGCGGCGATCAGGGGCGCGGCGACGAACAGCGGCACCGCCGTGAAGCGGGGCGGTGACGCGATGTCGAAGACGAGTCCGCCGAGAACGAGCAGGGCAGGCAGGACCCGCACGAATCGCCGGGCACGCACACCCCCGGACATCCAGCCATCCCTGTACAGCCGTTTCCCCACCTCTGTGCTTCTCCTGCCCTGTCCCGCCACGGCTGCGGAACCTACCGCGCCCCGCGCGGGCCGGCCCGAGCCGCGCCGCGCGGCGACTCCTCGTCGTCCATAGGGGGGAGCGCACAGCTCCCCGTCGAGCGCCCCCCACCGCCGGCGTACGCCGGGTGCACCGGTCCGTCGGAGCGGGGATTCCACACCGTTCGGCGAGCGCCGGTGCCCCGCGTACGGAAACGGCCGAGCGGTCGCCTCGGATGCCGCACGCCCTCCACGCCCGGGTGCCCGGATACCCGGATGCCCGGCAACGCGTTCGGCTGCATGGCAGCGATCGTGCGGGTGTGCGAGATGTTTCCCGGATGGACCACTTCATGCCCATTACGACAGATCTTTACGCCGCCGGCCGGCCGAGCGTGCGGGTTGAACCCGCGGGCCGAACGGACCACACCCACGAACGAACACGCGTGGGCGAACACACGGAAACGACTCGGACCCGGCACGCTGTGCGTGCCGGGCCCGGGCCTTCAGTAGCGGGGACAGGATTTGAACCTGCGACCTCTGGGTTATGAGCCCAGCGAGCTACCGAGCTGCTCCACCCCGCGTCGATGAACACAACTGTACGGCATCCTGAACGGGCTTCGGACCACCCCGGGGAACGGCCCGATGTGTTCCGGGCCCACGAGCGACACCGGCCGGCCCTCCCGGCATCGGCACGAGCGGCCACGTCCACCCGCCGGGCACCCGGCCGGTGCGGCACGGAAGGGTCCGGTCCAAAGGGCCCGGAAGCCGACAACCACCCTCTCAGCGCGCCGACTTCACCCGTACCGAGCATGGCGCTCCGACATCCCGCCCGAGAAACACCGCAGTTAGGGCAAAAGGATTGCGACGCCTGCTTCAACGGTCTTTTTGCATGAGGCAGTTGCCACGGGTGCTTCTTCTGGCCAAGGATATGGATGCATCCCCCAGAACCGGCGGGCTGCCCGTGCGGACACGTGCCCCCGAGGCGGCGGATCTCGCCCTGCCCCGGCGTCGGCCACGCGCTCCCGGTACCGCAACGCCGCTTTTTCCGGAGGACTCCACCATGACCACGCCCCTCACTCCCGCCCCTTCCGCCCCGTCGGACGCCTCCCTGGGGGCCCGGGTGCGCACCTCGGCGGCGAGCGCGATCATCGGGGGCCTCGCCGGGGCCGTGATGAGCGCGGTGGTGGTCTACTTCATCATCGGGATGCCGGACGGCGAGGGCACCAACGCCCTGAACAACGCGATATCCGGGCTGATCAGCGGCTTCCTGGCCGGCTTCATCGGTCTGATGATCTACCAGGGCAAGGCGGCGGCAGCAGCCCGGGCGGCGGCAGCCGAAGCCGCCGACGCGACCGCACCCGCCGCACCCGCCGAGCCTTCGGAGTCTTCCGAGGCGGCGAGACCGGCGGCCACCGAAGCCGGTTCGTCCACCACGGAGGCGACGGCCGAAGAGGCCGCCGGAGCCAAGGCCCCGACCAGCGTCTGAAACCCACCCCGCACACGAGCGGGCATCCGAGCCCCCGAGGTCCCGCTCCTCGGGGCCCCGCCACTGGGCCCCGCCCCGATTCCGCGAAGCGACCGCCCCCGTCCGGCCACACGGCCCGGCGGGGGCGGCGTCACTTCCAGGGGATGCCGGCTGCCGCCCGAGGGGCAGCCGATGTCACTCGCGCCGCTCGACGGTGATCTCGTACGCGATTTCCCACCGCACGTCGGGCACCACGATGTCCGCGGTCTCGACCGGGCGGCCGTCGGTGTCGTAGAAGGTGCGCTCCAACTCGGTGATCAGCCCACCGATGCTGATACCGAGGAGGTTCGCCTGCTCCTGGTTCGCGCGGGCCGGGCGCGGGATTTCGAGGGCGCGCACGATGTCGATGCCGATCGACCGCATCCGCTCGACCACGCCGATTCCGGCGAGCGGGCCCATCTCGGGCAGTACGACCGGGGTGTCCCCGGTGATCGCCATCGGTTCCCAGCTCCTGGAGAGCTGCACGGGCAGCCCGTCGACGAGGAACTCGTAGTCGGTGACGACGCAGGGGTCGCCCGGTTCGATGGCCAGCCGCTTCGCGATGCGCTCGGGCGCCGGAGTCCGCGCACCTGAACGCGACTCCCATTTACCCTCGTGGTCCTGGTAGTTGAGAGCAGCGTGGAAAACCGACGGCCCCTGGCCCGCGGGGCGCCTGGTACGGATCATGCGCCGGCGCTCACGCGGCCTGCGGACGTAAGTCCCGGAGCCCGCCCGGCCTTCGAGGATGCCCTCGATGGTGAGCCGCTCCATGGCGCGTTGCGCGACGGACGCGCCGACCCCGTACTCCTCGGCGATCCGGGCACGACTGGGCAGTTTGTCGCCCACGGCCCACTCGCCCGCGCCGATGCGGTCGCGGAGAGCGTCGGCCACCTGAAGGTAAGGGGTGTCGCGAGGCATGTGCACAGCTCCCAGCGGTGGAAGTCGGACATTGACAAAGCTAACCCATCAGGTCGAAGCTGAATATTCAGCATCACGAAACGTGATGCAATATCCAGGGGAGATCCATGCCCTCCGTGCCGCCGCGCGTCGTCGCCCTCGCGGGCATGTTCGCCGCCGCGATCGGCGCCGAGCCGCTGGTACTCGAAACGCCCGGCGCGTTCCGGGTCGAAGCACCTCTCCCCTCCCCTCTGAGCGGCGCCATCCACAAGACGATCCTCATGACACTGGCGCACGGCGATCGCTTCGGCCACGAGCTGGGTGCCGACGGCATCGCCCGGGTGTGGGCCGAGATCGACCACCCCGCCCCGAGACGAAGGAGCACCGACATGGCAGAGCCGGCCGGCGGCACGGCCCCCGGAGACGCGGAGTACCGCACCTTGATCACCCACACCGCGGAATGCACGGCCTGCCGGTCGGACCGGGTGGAGTGCGAGGTCGCGGACCGGCTCAGCCGCGCGTGGCGGGCGGCCCGGCAGTGACTCCTCACATCTGCGTCGACTGCGACCGGACCATCACCGGCCCCGCGGTGATCACGGCGGAGGGCCACTCCGCCTCCGGCGCGCGCCCCGACGCCTACGCCCACCCGCCGGGCTCCCCGGACTGCCGGCCCCCGGCACACAGCCGCGGCCACCGCATCAGGAAGGCGCTCGGGGCGCGCGACCGCTGAACACCGGGCGACGGCCGGTGCGTGCCGTCCGGCGCCCGACCGGCCGCCGGACGGCCGCCGGACGGCCGCTGGAACGCCGGACGGCCATGGGGCGTCGGGCACCCGGAGCGGGCTCCCGGACGACCGCCCCGCCAGGGTTGTCCGCGGCGCGCACACGGATACCTACGAGCTGTCCCGTGTACCTACGAGTTCTCCCGTGTACCTACGAGTTCTCCCGTGACAACCGATCGGGGCGGACGCCCCGGACCTGGGCGATCACGTCCGGTCGGCCCAGGCCGGCCCGGTCGATCAGACCCCGGCCTCGGACAACGCCGTCCGCGGCCAGTCGTCTTCGCAGCGCGTCGGGGGCCAGAGAGGTCTCGAAGCCCTCACTGAGGCCTCGCCCCGTGTCCGCGTACTCGTAGCGGACCGCGTACATCCTTCCCGCGTGATGCCATTCGCAGCGGACCAGAGGGCGCGCGAGGACCGCCTCGAACCACTCCGCCGTCCTGCTCGCCAACTCTGCTGGTCCGCCCGTGGCTTCGAAGGCGAACTCGT
>NZ_JBSFVR010000068.1:0-26785 GCF_053592415.1 Streptomyces sp. NPDC002690
CCTCAACATGCTCCGTATGGAGCAGCAGCTGGACACCCTTTCCCCGGTGACCCGCAAGCGCTACATGCACAACTACAACTTCCCGCCGTACTCGGCCACGGGCGGCGCGGACCGGGCTTCGCTGATCACGCGGGGGACGACCCTCGTCCACGCGGACCTGCACAACCACACCGCGATGTCGGACGGCGACGGGGACCCCGCGAACGCCTTCTCCTCGATGCGCAGCGCGGGCCTCGACGTGGCGGCACTCACCGACCACAGTGGCGTGTTCACCATCGGGGGCCTCAGCTCCGCCGAGTGGAAGCGCACGGCCCAACTGGCGGACGCGGCGAACGTCCCCGGCGTCTACACCGCGATTCGCGGCTTCGAGTGGACCCACGCGCTGCTCGGTCACGCGAACGTGTGGTTCTCCGACTCCTACGTCGACATGGCGCTCGCTCCGGGCATGAACGCCTTCTTCGACTGGCTGGACGACAAGGACGCGGTGGCCGGATTCAACCACCCCGGCCGTGAGGTGCTCCGCTTCGACGAGTTCGGCCACAACGCGGCCGTTCACGACCGCATGGTCAGCCTGGAGATGTTCAACCGGACCGACGACTTCCTCTTCGAGGGCTGGTCGTCCGGCAAGAGCTCGCCCCTGGTCGCCTGCCTGAACGCCGGCTGGCGTACCGGCCTGACCGGTGTGACCGACGAGCACGGCACGGACTGGGGCTTCCCGGAGGGCAAGGGCCGCAGCGGCCTCTGGGTCACCGAGAACACCAGGGCGGGAGTCCTCGAAGCGATGCGGGCGCGACGCTTCTTCGCGACCCGGGTCTCCGGCCTGCGCCTCGACGCCACCGCCGCCGGTGTCCGGATGGGCGGCCAACTCCCCCTCACCTCGGGGGACGTACGCTTCCAGGTCGACCTCGACCGGGGCCCCGAGTGGGTCGGCAAGCAGCTGGACATCCAGGTCCTGCGGCCCGGCACCGCCGCCCCCGAGGTCGTCGACGTCATCACGACGACGGCCGGCCGCGTCACGGAGTTCACGGTTCCGCTGGACACCGCGGACGGCGACTGGGTGGTCCTGCGGGTCGCCGACCCGACCCGGGCCAACGGCACGCCGGGCCCGGCCGGACACGCCTGCAACGACTGGGGTGTCGCGTACAGCAGCCCGTGGTGGCTGCAGGGCTGACGTCCGCGCACGAGCGCCCCGCAGCCGGGTGGGCCCGGTCACCGACCGGGCCCACCCGGCAGGGTCACGCGGCTACACCCACGAATCCAGCCACATCCGGTTCCGCCAGGCGTCCTCCGGGATCGGCGTCCCGGTGTAGAGCGGCCAGAAGTAGATGAAGTTCCACACGATCAACAGCACCAGCAGCCCCGCCGCCACCGCGCCGATCGCGCGGCGGCGTTCGCCGGTGGGGTCGGAGGCGGTCAGCCCCAGCTCCGCGCGGGTACCGGTGCCGGCCGCCGGGCCGATCATCGCGCCGATCATCATCGTCACGGCGAGACAGAGGAACGGCACGAAGACGACCGCGTAGAAGAAGAAGATCGTGCGTTCCTGGTAGAAGAACCACGGCACCCACCCGGCCGCGACCCCGCAGGCGATGGCACCGGCCCGCCAGTCGCGGCGGAAGACCCAGCGCCAGAGCACGTAGACGAGGGCGAAGCAGGCCGCCCACCAGAGCAGCGGGGTGCCGAGGGCGAGCACCTCGCGGGCGCATTTGCCGGTCGCCGAGTCGGTGCAGC
Source organism: Streptomyces sp. NPDC002690 (assembly GCF_053592415.1). NCBI lineage: Bacteria > Bacillati > Actinomycetota > Actinomycetes > Kitasatosporales > Streptomycetaceae > Streptomyces > Streptomyces sp. NPDC002690. The sequence goes on from NZ_JBSFVR010000068.1 coordinate 1,729, forward strand.
CGGGCTCCTCGTAGAAGTACGAGACCGGGCGGCCCAGGACGATCCAGCTCCAGGGGTTCGACTGGTACGTGTGGCCGGAGGTCAGGCCCACGTGGAAGTCGTAGACCTGCCGCTCGTAGTGCCAGAGGCTGCGCAGCCAGTCGGGGAGCCAGGTCCAGCCGCCGCTGCGGCCCTCCGCCGTGTCCGCCCAGTGGCGGTCGTACCCCTTGTCGGTGATCAGCCAGCCCGTCCAGGAGACGAGGTACGTGGCGAGGGCCACCGGGACCGTGGAGACGAAGGCGGGCACCAGGTCGCGGCGCAGGACCGCCGCGTACGGGCGGACCGCTCCGGCGGTGCGGCGGGCACCCACGTCCCAGAGGACCGACATGACGGCGAACGCGGCCAGGACGTAGAGGCCGTTCCACTTGGTGCCGAAGGCGAGGCCCAGCATCAGCCCGGCCGCGAGCCGCCAGGGCCGCCACCCCAGGCGGAGCGTCTGTGCGATCCGGGCGTCGGGGCGGAGCACTCCCTCCTCGTCGACGGGGAGGGCCTCGGCGAGTTTGCGGCGGGCCCAGTCGCGGTCGTTGACCAGGCAGCCGAAGGCCGCGACCACGAAGAACATCAGCACCAGGTCGAGCAGGGCGGTACGGCTCATCACGAAGTGCAGCCCGTCCACCGCGAGCAGTCCGCCCGCCAGGCAGCCGAGGAACGTCGAGCGGAACATCCGGCGCCCGATGCGGCAGAGCAGCAGCACCGACAGGGTGCCGAGCAGGGCCACCATGAACCGCCAGCCGAACGGCGTGAAGCCGAACATCTGCTCGCCGAGCCCGATGATCCACTTCCCGACCGGCGGGTGCACCACGTATCCGGGGTCGACGGGGACCTTCACCCGGGACGGGTCGTTCAGGATGACCTTGTCGATGTCCTTGGGCCAGGCGCCCTCGTACCCCTGCTTGATCAGGGCCCAGGCGTCCTTGGCGTAGTACGTCTCGTCGAATATCACCGAGTCGGGCTGCCCCAGCCGCCAGAAGCGCAGCACCCCGGCGACCAGCGTCACCAGCAGTGGGCCGCCCCATCCCGACCACCGCTCCAGCCGGGCCGCGAGGGCCGGTGGCACGCCGAGAACCCCCCAGGTGCGGGGGCTCGGCCGGTTGTAGGAAGGGATGAGGCGCTCGCGCAGCCCGATGTCCTTCCGGGGCACGTGGCCGAAGCGGTGCAGCCGCCGCTCCCAGGGAGAAGGCTGCTCGCCGGAGAGTTCGTCCCCGGCGTCGTGGCCCTGCCGGGCGTCGGGCGCAGTACTCGTCACCGCGCCATCGTAGGGAAAACAGCTGTGCGACGGGGGCCGCCGGGGCTGGGAGGATGGATCCCGTGACTGAAACGCCTGGAACGACCGGACCGCAGGGAACACCGACGACCGGAAAGCCGAAGACCGGAACGCCGACGGCCGGGACCCTGGTTCTCGCGGGGACCCCCATCGGCGACGTGGCGGACGCCCCGCCGCGTCTCGCCGCCGAGCTGGAGACGGCCGACGTCGTGGCGGCCGAGGACACCCGACGGCTGCGCCGCCTGACCCAGGCGCTCGGCATCCACACCACGGGACGGGTCGTCTCGTACTTCGAGGGGAACGAGTCCGCCCGCACCCCGGAGCTGGTCGACGCGCTGACCGGCGGCGCACGGGTGCTGCTGGTCACCGACGCGGGGATGCCGTCCGTATCCGACCCCGGCTACCGCTTGGTCGCCGCCGCCGTCGAGAAGGACATCAAGGTCACGGCCGTGCCCGGCCCCTCCGCGGTCCTCACCGCGCTGGCGCTGTCCGGTCTGCCGGTGGACCGGTTCTGCTTCGAGGGCTTCCTGCCCCGCAAGGCGGGCGAGCGCCTCGGCCGCCTCCACGAGGTCGGCGACGAGCGCCGCACCATGGTCTTCTTCGAGGCCCCGCACCGCCTGGACGACACCCTCGCCGCGATGGCCGAGGTCTTCGGCGCGGACCGCCGGGCCGCCGTCTGCCGCGAGCTGACGAAGACGTACGAAGAGGTGAAGCGCGGCCCGCTCGGCGAGCTGGCGGTATGGGCCGCCGAGGGCGTACGCGGCGAGATCACCGTCGTCGTGGAGGGCGCGGGCGACACCGGCGCCGAGGAGCTGGACGCGGCCGAGCTGGTGCGCCGGGTCCAGGTCCGCGAGGAGGCGGGGGAGCGCCGCAAGGAGGCCATCGCCGCCGTCGCGGCGGACGCCGGGCTGCCCAAGCGCGAGGTGTTCGACGCGGTGGTCGCCGCGAAGAACGCGGCGCGCACACCGGGCGCCTGAGCGGCCCCTCGGCCGTAACCACTCCGCGTCGGCGGGCCCGGCGCCCGTACCTACTCCGTCTCAGATGTCCGTGGACCGTGCCTACTCCGTCAGCAACCCGTGGACCGTCGCCACGAACGGGTCCCTGAACGACACCCGCCGGGTGCACACGGCGGCCAGCGCCGTCCCGGTGTCCGGGCAGTAGCCGAGGAACGCCTGCTGCCCGGGGGTCGCCCCGGCGTGGAAGTTCACCGGGCCGTGCGGGGTCGCGTGCTGGAACCACGTCAGCGTGTGGGTGTGGGCGTGGCGCGAGCCCCGGCGCAGCACCGGGTGCCGCATCCCCGCGAGCGCGGTGGCGAGAGAGGCATCCGGCGGAGGCACGAACGGGACGACCCCGGCGGCCCCGGTCCCGGCGTACGCGCCGCTCGCCGCGAGGTGCGCTTCCAGGAAGGTGAGCAGGTCGTGCGGGGTGGAGCGGACGGCGCCCGCCCCGGCGAACCCGCCGATGTCGAGCACCTCCGCCGGGCTCCCGCCGCGCCGGTGGCCGACCGCGTCGGCGCCGGGCCCGCCCGGGGCGAGAGAGGTGGCGTCCAGGTGCAGCGGGGCGAGTACCTCCCGGTGGACGAGGACGTCCCAGGGGGTACGGGTCGCGGCGGCGAGGGTGTGGGCGAGGACCGAGACGGCGAAGTTGGAGTAGTGCCAGCGGGTCCCGGGCGCGTGGCGCGGGCGGGCTCGCAGAAAGGCGCGGACGACCCGGTCGGCGGGGTAACCGGCGTACGGGGTGGTGGTCCAGCGCGGTACGGCCTGCGGGTAGAAGTCGGCCGGCAGTCCGGGCAGCCCCGAGGTGTGGGTGACCAGATGGCGCAGGGTGATCGCCCGTACGGACGGGTGCACCGGGTGGCCGGGCGCCAGGAGCGCGGCGGCCGGGGTGTCGTACGAGAGCCGGCCGGCGGCGACCAGCCGGGCGAGCAGCAGCCCGGTGAAGGTCTTGGACGCCGAACCGAGCTCGTACCGGAGCCGGTCGCGCGGCCGGTCCTCCGGCGGCGGCTCGGTGCCGGTGGTGTGCAGGGTGCGTCGGCCGTGGCGGCTGAGCGCGAGCACCAGGTCGGGCGCCGGGCCGATCGCCCCGGCCGCCCGGGCCAGCAGCCGCGCGTCGGCCCCGGCGTCCCGGTCGGCCGGGTCGGCCGGGTCGGGGAGTCCGGTGGAGCCGGGGCCGGGACCCTCGGGTCCGGTACGGGCGACGGCGGGTCCCGTGCTCACGCGGAGGCCGCCGAGGAGAGGTCCGACAGGGAGCGGGAGACCGCCAGCGCCGAGGCGAACGCGGCCACCAGCGTCGGGTGGTAGACGAGGTCGAACACCGTCTCCGGGTCGCCCTGCGGCATCTCCAGCAGCGCCGGCATCGCTCCGTCGGGCTGCTGCGCCGCGGCGAAGCCGTTCCAGGCCGCCGCGTCGAGCGTCGGCTCGGGCAGGCAGGCGTCGACGACCAGCAGCTCGCCGAGGAGGTCCCAGCGCTTGAGGTCGAGCCAGTCGTCCAGCCAGACCGGGAGCCAGAGCGCCAGGTAGTCGGCGACCGCGGGCGGGAGGTCCTGGGGGGACTGGCCCCAGTCGGTGAGGTGGAAGACGGTGTGGGTGATGCCGTAGCCGATGTGGCCCTCGACGGTCCACGGCTCGGGCGTTCCGGCGAGCCAGGTCCGCCGGAACGCCTCGTCCTCGGGGAGGCCGGCCGCCAGCCCGAAGCGCCGCTCGACCGTGGAGATGCCGAGGCGCCGGGTCGGCTGCACCTCCAGCCGGCTCCAGCTGCCCAGCCGGTGGTTGAGGCGGACGGCCGCTTCGAGGCCCGGGTGCTGGTACCCCAGCTCCTTGAACGGCAGGTACACCTCCATCGGCGCCGGGGAGAGCGGCTCCCGGCGCTGGCCCTCCAGCAGGCGGTGGCCGGAGTCCAGCAGCTCGTGCCAGGCGAAGTCGAGGAGGGACCGGGCGAGGGATGCCTGCTCCGATCCGGCGACGCCCTCGCGGAAGATCACCTTGCTGATGAGCGCCAGCTCGCCGAGGGGCTGGAACCGGTCCAGCAGGCCGACCTCGGGGGAGGGGTCGTCCTCCAGCCGGAACCCGTCCCGGTGGGCGTGCAGCCACTTCAGGGCCTTCGCGCCCACCTCGTGGATCTGCTGGATACCGCTCATGCGGGCTGTTTCCTTCCGGACGTGGTGGTTGCGGCGGCGGGGATCGCGTCCGCCGCGGTGTTCTCCTCCAGCCGGGCGACCGTGAGCGACGCGGCGAAGGCGGTCACCAGCGTGGAGTGGTAGCAGGCCAGGAACGGGTACGGCTCCTCGTCACCCGGAACCGCGTCTTCCGGGAGCGCCACCGGCGGGCCGGTCTCCGGGAGGGCCCCGCCCGGGTGCTGGACCCGGGCGAGCACCGGCCAGGCCGCCGCGAACAGCTCGACCGGCGGCGGGCCGGGCAGGCCCGCGCCCACCGCGAGCAGTTCGCCGGTGAGGTCCCACTGGTGGCTCTCCAGGCAGCCGTCCACCCAGGGCGGCAGCCAGGTCCGCAGATAGACGTCGAGGTCGGCCGGCATCCGCTCGGGGGCGGTGCTCCAGTCGGTCACGTGGTACGCCGCGTGGGTCAGCGAGTAGCCGGAGGAGCGCTCCAGCATCCACGGCTCGCAGAGCCCGCCGAGCCAGGTGCGGCGCAGTACCTCCTCGGCGTCCGCGTGCGGGGCCACGCCCACCCGGCGTTCCGAGTTGATCAGTCCCAGCTGGCGGTTGGCGTGCTGTTCGGTGTGGGCCCAGCCACGGGTGGTGGCGATCCGCCGGGCGAGGCGCTCGAAGCCCTCGTGGCGGAGCCCGTGACCGGCGAAGGCCGCGTAGATCTCGAACGGGTACGCGGCGAACGGCTCGGAGCGCAGGAGCTCCAGCAGCAGTTCGCCGTGCCTGGTCTGCTCCCACGCGAAGGCGATCAGCCGCCCGGCCGTGGTGTGCGCCGGGTCGGCGGGGGCGATGACCCGCTGGGCGGTGCCGCACAGCTGGGCCAGCTCGCCGAGCGGCTTGAGGGTGTGGTCGACCTTGGTGTGCGGCTCCAGCACGTCCTCGGGCAGGACGAAGCCGGTGAGGTGGTCCTCGGCCCAGCTCAGTGCGCGGTCGCGTACCCCGCGCACCTCCTGCGCGAGGCCGGCGGGCACGGCGGAAGCGGCGGACACGGCGGAAGCGGCGGACACGGCGGGACGGTGTGCCGCCGTGTCCCGGTGTCCCGCCGCGTTCCGGCCGTCGGGGTGGTCCGCCGTCACCTGCCGCGCTCCTCGATCATCAGCCGGGCCGCGCGGACGTTCAGGGCCACCCGGGGGTCCTGGCCGCCCATCAGCTCCACGAAGTCGAGCCCCCGGCCGAGACCGAGGGTCGGCGGTTCCCCGCCCAGGGCGGCCAGCCAGCGGCCGGTGCCCGACGCCTGGAGCCAGTCGCGGCGGCGCACCGCGCGGACGAACCCGCGCGCGAGGTCGGTCACCCGGCCCCGGGCGATCCGCGCGACGGAGGACGCCGCCGCCGGGACGGCGAGCGGCGCGAGGAGGGAGATCTGGTGCGACAACGCCTGCCACGGCGCGTCGTCCAGGCCGGCGACGCCCGGTTCGTCCAGGGCGGGTACGCCGACCGCCGTCAAGGGCCCGGTGGTGGAGGGGGCCACCCGGTGCAGGGTGGAGAGCATCGCCCAGTGGCTCCAGGCGGTGGAGGGGGAGGCGTCGGGGCGGGGCGGGAAGTCCCGCACCGCGCGGTGGAAGACCGCCACGTCGCCGGGGTGCGGGCTCTGTCCGTACAGCACGCTCGGCAGCAGCAGGTCGGCTCCGATGACCCGTACGGCGGCGATGCCTGTTCTGTCGTCCTCGTGGATTCCGGCCGCGCCGCACACCGTGGCGAGGTGGCCCCCGCTCCTAAGAGCGAGGACCACCTCGTTCGCCAGGTCGTGCACCGCGTCCGAGAGCCGGGACGAAGCGCTTGACTGGTTCATCGGTGAAGGGTCAGCCCTTCTTCGGCCGCGGGGTGGGCGGCGAAAGGAGGAGGAACGAGCCGCCACCGAGGAGCGCCAGGTACGCGCACTCGCGCGAGTCCCGGTGCAGGCCCTCGACCTCGCCCGGGTTGAGCGCGGCCTCCAGGTCCTTGTCCAGGTCGGTCGTCGTGGTGGGGGTGATTTCGGTGTGCATGAGCGTTCCCGTTCTGTTCTGTGGAAAAGCCGGGGGTTGTGTACTTGCGTACAGATCGAGTGAAAACCAGATAAGCGAACCGCGCAAACCGGACATGCTGTTTCGTTGTGGTGCGGAATTCAATTGAATGCTCAATTCAATTGAACGGCTCGCGAACACGCCCCCGTGCGCCCCCGGTCGATCCTTTGCCCGCCGGGATTTTCGCCATGGATCCGCCCTGCGGGACCCCGGCGCACGGAGGTGCGGGTACCGGGAAGTGCGCCCCCCGATCGTGTGAACGGGCGGTGCGCGCCCGCGCGTCCCCAACGGCTGGTCTCCTGCGGGGTGCCCTCGCACCATGCGCGGGCCAAGGGCTCACCAAGGAGTCCAAGAACGCATCAACACTGGTCCTGAGCCGGTGCGATTCGTATTCGGCGGGTGTGCACTGGGAGGTGGAAACACTCGGAGCGGCTTGTCCTGCGGACAAGAGGAGCAAGTATGAGTGAGATCGCGGTGAACACGGTCCACGAGGCCTATGCCTTCGCCTGCATGCGATGCGGGCACGGCTGGGAACAGGCCTACGAAATAGAGCACCACGTCGACGGGGCCGGAAACACGTTCGTGGTCTACAAGGCCGACGGAGAGCGGGTTCCCTCTCCTCTGTCGACGCCGACCTGCACGAACTGCGGCGGCCACGTGGTCCGCATCATGCGCTCGGGGCGGGTCTCCCTCGTACAGCAGCTGCTGCGGGGCAACCCGCGACAGCAGCCCGCCGCGCTGGCCGGGGCCGCCACCACCGGCATAGCCACCGGCCCGGACGACGACGAGCGGGTGGCGGCGGTCGCCGTACCGGCAGGTGCCGGAGCCGCCCGCCACTGGCACCTGACGGACCTGTTCCACCCGTTCCAGCGCCGCTGACCGCTCCTCCCGACGCAGAGCGCCCGCCCGTGTCCCCGGACCCCGGGCGGGCGCCCCCGCGTCCGGCGCCCCTCGTACGATCAAGGGCATGAGCCGTACCGAAGCGCCGCCGCTGCCCGAACCCCTGCGGGTTCCGGTCGCCGATTCGCACACCCACCTGGACATGCAGGACGGCACCGTCGAGGAGGCCCTCGCCCGGGCCGCCGCCGTCAACGTCACCACCGTCGTCCAGGTCGGCTGCGACCTTGCCGGGTCCCGCTGGGCCGCCGAGACGGCCGCCGCCCACCCGCGGGTGCACGCCTCGGTCGCCCTCCACCCCAACGAGGCCCCACGCATCGTCCACGGAGACCCCGACGGGCACACCCGCGAAGGCGTACGCGCACCGGGCGGCCGGGCCGCACTGGACGAGGCGCTCGCGGAGATCGACGCGCTCGCCGCTCTCGCCCACGTACGCGGCGTCGGCGAGACCGGCCTCGACCACTTCCGCACCGGACCCGAGGGCCGCGCCGCCCAGGAGGAGTCCTTCCGGGCGCACATCGAGATCGCCAAGCGGCACGGCAAGGCCCTGGTCATCCACGACCGCGAGGCCCACGCCGACGTGCTGCGGGTCCTCGCCGAGGTGGGCGCCCCGGACCGCACGGTCTTCCACTGCTACTCCGGCGACGCCGAGATGGCCCGGATCTGCGCGCGGGCCGGCTACTTCATGTCCTTCGCCGGCAACGTCACCTTCAAGAACGCCCAGCCGCTGCGCGACGCCCTCGCCGTCGCCCCCGCCGAACTGGTGCTGGTCGAGACCGACGCCCCCTTCCTCACCCCGGCGCCCTACCGGGGCCGCCCCAACGCCCCCTACCTCATCCCCGTCACGCTGCGGGCGATGGCCGAGGTCAAGGGCGTCGACGAGGACACCCTCGCCGCGACCATCGACGCGAACACCGCGCGGGCCTTCGACTACTGACTGTGGACGTGATCCGCGTGCGCGCATGGCGTACGCACTTCGCCCGTACGCTTAGTGGGTGAGCAGCACAGAGCCCGACGCCCTCCTGGGCCCCGCAGACATCCGCGAACTGGCGGCGGCGCTGGGCGTACGCCCGACCAAGCAGCGCGGCCAGAACTTCGTCATCGACGCCAACACGGTCCGCAGGATCGTGCGCACCGCCGAGGTGCGGCCCGACGACGTCGTCGTCGAGGTCGGGCCGGGGCTCGGTTCGCTGACCCTGGCGCTGCTGGAGGCGGCCGACCGGGTCGTGGCCGTCGAGATCGACGACGTACTCGCCGCCGCCCTGCCCGCCACCGTCGCCGCCCGGATGCCCGGCCGCGCCGACCGGTTCGCGCTCGTCCACTCCGACGCGATGCTGGTCACCGAGCTGCCGGGCCCCGCGCCCACCGCGCTCGTCGCCAACCTCCCGTACAACGTCGCCGTGCCGGTGCTGCTCACCATGCTGGAGCGGTTCCCGAGCATCGAGCGGACGCTCGTCATGGTCCAGTCCGAGGTCGCCGACCGGCTCGCCGCCCGCCCCGGCAACAAGGTCTACGGCGTGCCCTCCGTGAAGGCGAACTGGTACGCCGACGTGAAGCGCGCCGGGGCCATCGGCCGGAAGGTCTTCTGGCCCGCCCCCAACGTCGACTCCGGGCTCGTCTCGCTGGTCCGCCGGGAGAAGCCGGTCGCCACCACCGCGAGCCGCACCGAGGTCTTCGCCGTCGTCGACGCCGCCTTCGCCCAGCGCCGCAAGACGCTGCGCGCCGCGCTCTCCGGCTGGGCGGGCTCCGCGCCCGCCGCCGAAGCCGCGCTGGTCGCCGCCGGAGTCTCCCCGCAGGCCCGGGGCGAGGCGCTCACGGTCGAGGAGTTCGCCGCCATCGCCGAGAACAAGCCGGAGTTGCCCGCATGACCGACAGCGTCACCGCGACCGTGAGCCCGAGGACGGCCGGAAGCGTCACCGTCCGCGTACCGGCCAAGGTCAACGTCCAGCTCGCGGTGGGCGCGGTCCGCCCCGACGGCTTCCACGACCTGGCCAACGTCTTCCTCGCGGTCGGCCTCTACGACGAGGTCACCGCGACCCCCGCCGACGAGCTGACGATCACCTGCTCCGGCCCGGACGCCGCCCAGGTGCCGCTGGACCACGGCAACCTTGCCGCCCGCGCCGCCCTCGCGCTGGCCGAGCGGTACGGCATCGAGCCCGCCGTCCACCTGCACATCGCCAAGGACATCCCCGTCGCCGGCGGCATGGCCGGGGGCAGCGCCGACGGCGCCGCCGCCCTCCTCGCCTGCGACGCGCTCTGGTCCACCGGCGCCTCCCGTGAAGAGCTGCTGGAGATCTGTGCCGAGCTCGGCAGCGACGTCCCCTTCAACCTGATCGGCGGCGCCGCGCTGGGCACCGGGCGCGGCGAACTCCTCACCCCGCTGACGACCGGCGGCACCTTTCACTGGGTCTTCGCCGTCGCGGAGGGCGGACTCTCCACCCCGGTGGTGTTCGGCGAGTTCGACCGGCTCACCGCCGGTACGGACGTCCCCGAGCCCACCGCGGCCCCGGCCCTGCTCGACGCCCTGGCCTCCGGCGACCCGGTCGCCCTGGCGAAGACCCTGAGCAACGACCTCCAGGCCGCGGCGCTCTCGCTGCGCCCCTCGCTCGCCGCGACCCTGGCCGCCGGTACGGACGCCGGCGCCCTCGCCGCCCTGGTCTCCGGCTCCGGCCCGACCACCGCGTTCCTCGTCCCCGACGAGGCCACCGCCCACCGGGTCGCCGCCGCCCTCACCGCCTCCGGCACCTGCCGGACGGCCCGGGTCGCCGTGTCGCCGGCGCCGGGGGCGAGGGTGGTCTGAGAGGGCTCGGGGAGCGGGAACGCTTCTGAGCCGGTGCCTTCCAAGGTGGCGTTGTTCCGTGTGCGCCCGCCCGTTTGAGGTCAGATCAGGCCGACGAACAGGCTGATCGCGAACACTGAGCAGAGAACGCCGCCGAGGAAGTGTCCTGCTCCGAGCGTCTTGATGATCTTTGGGTTCATCCTCTTGGGGTTCAGGCCGGCCTGCTCGCGCGCCCATGTGGTGTAGAGGTCGATGACCTTGTTGGTGCGTAGGAGCAGAAAGAGCCCTTCTCCTGTGAATGCCAGACCGACCAAGAGAGTCAGCAACTTTCCGGCAACGGAGTCCGACTGGGAATCCGCCATTGTCGAGTACATCGAAACGTCTCCTGGTGTCCGGAGTCCGGGGGCCATCAGGCCCGTGTGAGGTGCGGTGAGGCGAAGGACATCCGTCCGGTTGCCCCGCAGGGGCGGGGCAACCGGACGGAGACCTTCGTTGTGAATCAGGCCCGCTGTGTCAGCGGTTGTGACCGACAGGACCAAGAAGGGCCGAGGGTCTCACTCGCGCCCGAAGACGTAAGTTTTACCCGTCCCGCCGAACAGGTGTACCGGAAGCCCTGCGCCGACGCCCGCGCCGGCCTGGCCGACGAACACGAGGCCGCCCTGACTGTTCCGCGTTCCTCCAGTGGCGAGGGAACCGTGGACCACGCCACCTTCTCCCAGAGCAACGTCGATCTGACCACCCGTACCGGACAGTTGGTTGAGGTCATCCGCGTTGGTGTTCATGATGTCCGCGGTGAGTGAGGCTTGGATTCCACCTGTACCGACACTGGGCGTGAGCGTAAAGCCCCAGTCCGTGTTGCCGTCTTTTTTGACAACACCCACGCCGCAGGCGGTGATACTGGCTCCGATGCCTATGGCGCCCCCGAGCGTCACGCATAGGCCGCCGCCCTTGACGCTGTACTTGTTGATCAGGTCGCCGACGCTGGAAAGAAATGACTTCTTCTTCTTCAAGATCTGCGTATTTTTGGCTTCCTCCGACCTCTGCTTGGCTTTTTTCCGTGCCTCTGCCTGGGCCTTCGCCTTTGCTTTCGCTGCTGCGGCGACCCTCGCGATGTTCTTCTTCGCACGCGCCTTAGCCGCGCTCGCGGTGGCCGCGGCGGCGGCATAAACGCTCTTCCGCTTGTTGTAGGCCACCAACGCCTTGACCAATGCGAACACGCGCTTGAAGAATCCGACGACCTTCAGGGCCGTGGCGATGCCCGCGTAGCCGGCGATGTCGAAGAAGTGCTTTCCGTCCGGGTCGGACGCGGTGACCGGCCGGCTGTTGGCGTAGGCGTAGGCGTTCATCTGCAGAGGATCGTCGAGGTCGATGACGGGGTCCACGGAGATGAAGCGTCCCCGGGCGGGATCGTATTCACGGGCGCCGAGGTGAGTGAGCCCTGTGGGATCCTCGGTGCCCCCGACGAAGCTCCGGTTGCCGGGCAGGGCGGAGCTCCCCGTGGCCCGGTTCTCCCCGAAGGGGAGCTGCTTGCGACGTGCGACGGCCTGGGTCGTCATGGTGACGGCTGTCATCGCGGTGCCCTGGTGGTCGGCGATCAGGTAGGAGAAGCCCTCACTCGTGCGCACGGCGACCGTGTCGTCCCCGTGCGTGTAGTAGCGGATTCCCTCCTTGGTCCCGTTCGCCGCGACATCGAGCTCGTTGCCGCCGGGGAGGCTGAGCGTCTGGGTACCGTCGGCGTTCCGCGCGATCATGCGGTTGCCCTCGGCGTCGTACTGGTAGCCGGTGGTTTTCCCCCCGGAGGTGACGGTGGCCAGGTGGCCCTCGTCGTCCCAGGTCAGGTCCTGGGACGTGGCGCCGATGGTCCGCCGGGTGGTGTTGCCGCTCTCGTCGTAGGCGAAGGAATCCTGTTGGCCGTTCCGCGCACCTCCGGTGACGGTCGCCGACTGGACCGCGTGGGGCAGGCTGGTGCCGGCAGCTTTGTGCGTGTAGGCGGTGGTGGCGTCGGTGCCGGACATGACACCAGTACCGTGGTCGACCAGCTTGGTGCGGTTCCCGACGGCGTCGTAGGTGAAGGTCTGCCAGTACGCGTCGGGCCCGCCCACCGTCGAGGTGGAAGGAGTGGCCGCACACGTGGTGGTGGCAGCCGTCCATGCCTCCGTCAGCCGTCCCAGGGCGTCATTGGTGAAGCACTGGGTGTCGGTGCTCGCGGTGGAGTCCTGGCCACTGACGTCGGTGATGCCGGTGATGTTGCCGGCGTCGTCGTAGCCGTAGGTCACGTCGTCGATGCGCTGGGGCGCGAGGTCGCGGTCGGTTGTCTGGCGGATCTCCAGGCCCGTGACCTCGTCGTAGGACTGGCTCTTGTAGACCTTCTTGCCGAGCGTTCCGTACTCGGTGCGTACCGGACGTCCGAAAACGTCGTGGGCCGTCGAGTTCACCAGCGTGACGGCACCGGCGGTGGTCTTCTGCGGGAGGTTGCCCTCGCCGAGGGCCGTGGTCTGGCGTTCACCGGGCAGGTCACCGATTTCCGGGTGTTTGATCCACTCCTGCTGACCGGTGTACGCGTTGTAGCCGAACGTCCACGTGTACGCTCCCGCGAGCGCCCCGGCCTCGGCCGGCACGGTCACGGTGCTGGAGAGAGGCTGGTAGGAGTCGTTGAACGAGGTGGTGGCGGAGACGTACGCCTTCCCGCCGATGTAGCGGGTGCTGCTGGTGAGCTGTCCCTTGGCCACCGTGTCGTAGATCCACGAGGCGAGTGGGGTGGAGCCCTTCTTCAGCGCGGTCCGCCGGCCGATCTTGTCGTACTCGCTGGTGAGTTCGACCCCCCGGGCGTCCGTGGTGGTCGCCGCGCGGCCCAGCTTGTCGTAGGTGATCTTGAGTAGACCGCTGTCCGGGTCGTTCGTCTGCACCTTCTGCCCACGGGCATCGAACGTGTACGTCCACGTGTTGCCCGCCGGGTCGGTGACCTGGGTCGGTTCGTCCCACTTGCCGTACGTGTACCGGGTGGTCTGCGAGGCGGTGCGGGCCGCGTTCGTGTACTCGATCCGCTCGGTGGCACGTCCCCGGCCGTCGGTGACCGTCGTGTAGGCGGTACCGCCCTGCGGCGGGATCACCGTCGTGCGGTCGCCGGCGTAGACGGTCGTGGTGCGCCACTTCTCGTCCCCGTACGAACGGGTGATCGCTGCGGTGACGCTGCCCGTGCCGTCGTACAGGTTCTCCACCATGGACGGTACGACGTTGTCGGCCGCTGTCGTCAGAGTGCCCGAGGGCGCCCCCTGCGCGTAGTAGGCGGCGTACGTCTTGAAGGGGAAGCCCCGGGAGTCGTACTTGATCTCCGTCACGATGCGGTTCCCGGTACCGATCGCGGGTGACTGCGTCTCGCGTTCCCGCAGCAGGCCGTCGTACAGCTGGTAGCTGGTGGCGTAGGACCCGTCGTACTGCAGGGCCTTGGTCGACACGTAGTTGTTCGCGGCCTTGGAGATCGAGTACGCGTACTCGACGGACGGCTGGTCCGGGTGGTCGGTCTTCGACCAGCCGGGCTGCCACACCCGCAGGGTGCGTCCGAGACCGTCATAGGTGGCGTCGATACGCTTCTGGTTGGGGTCGACCTCGGCGGTGGCGATGCCGCGCGCCGGGTCGTACTCGGTGGTCGTCACCTGGTCCAGCGCGTTCTTCACGGTCTGTGAGGTCGGCGCCTGGATGGTGGCGGGTGTATAGGCCGTCGTCGTGGTGTTGCCCTCGGTGTCAACGGCGGTGAGTTCGCGACCGTGGATGTCGTAGGTGTTCGTGGCGGTCGTCAGGTAGCCGGTGCCGGCCGCGTCCTGCTCGTCCACCCGGGTCACGTCACCCTGGGTGGGTGCGATGTCCAGACCGGTGGCCTTGTCGTAGTAGTAGCGGGCCACGGATATCAGATCGGTCGGCAGCGTCGGCGTCTTGTCGCAGGCCACCGCTACATTCCGTACCTCCTTCTGGAGGCTGAGGATGGTGCCCGTGGTGTAGGTGGTGGTGACGCACTCCTCGTCGCCGCTCTTTGCGGTGTCGCCGAGGTCGGACTCGGAGGTCACCTGTCCGTTGGCGTCGAAGGTGCGCACGGTCTGGGTGGTGCGCCAGCCGCTGCCCACGGCGGTCCGGGTCTTCTCGACGCGGGTGCCGGTGGCGTGCGCGGTCAGGGGGGTGAGACCGGTCCGTGCCGCGGTGGCGGTGGCGGCCGAGTGCCAGGGTTCGTAGGACGTGGCGGTCTGAAGCGCTCCGGTCGTGCCGTCGAAGGTGGCCTCCTCGCGAGCCATGCCCGCGTAGACAGGCTGGTCGGCGATCGCGATGGCCTCGTGGTCGGAGACCTGTGCGCCCTCGATGCCCCGGAAGTAGCGGCTCTCCGACAGTGTCTGCGCATCCGAGGCGGGAGCCCCGGTGCGGACCTGGACGCGGCCGTAGCCCTGCCTGTTGCTGTAGGTGAGGTATTTCGCCTTGGCGAACTCGTCCTCGGGCTTGCTCCAGGCCATGCCGTCCAGATACGAGTAGTCGGTCTCCTTGGCAGGGGCACCGCCGGTTTTGTCGTTCTCCAGCACCTGGGTGACGACGTAGGTGTGGAACCAGTCGAGATACGGCGTGTAGTTCGCCGCCGGTGCGTCCGGCGGCGACCAGATCACCGGGTAGCAGCGCCGGGTGTTCGACGCCGGGGTCGGAACGTCACCGGCCTTGCAGTCGGGTGCCGAGTAGGTGACACCGATGGAGCCGCCCGTCTCGGTGTCGATGCCGTGGACGCGGTAACGGATCAGCGGCGGCACCGGGTCCGGGTTGGTGCCGGTGGTGGCGCCCTCCACCCGGTTCGGCAGCGGCTGGCCCGCGAAAGTGACGGCCGGCATGCTCACGTCGCCGGTCCCCGTGTGGCCGGTACGGGTGAGGGACGCCAGCCACAGGGCCGGTGAACTGCCGTCTCCGGTGCTGGGGAACTGGTGGGACAGTGCCAGCGTGTCGACCTTGCGGTATGCGGTGCCGACCAGGACCGAGGTGTCGATCTGCGTGAGGCGCTTGCGGGTCCAGAACGACGGCGAGAGCTGATCCTTGCACTCCGCCCCGTCGGCGCAGTACTGGTCGAACGGGACGTCCGGCCAGTTCTTCGCGTGCGCGGAGTCAAAGGTGCCGCAGTCGGTGAGGCAGCGTTCGGCGACGGTGAAGTCCACCTTCGCGGCGGGCTGGGCGTAGTAGGCGCCACTGCGCAGCCCGTACTCGACGCGCGTCACGTAGCCGCCGCGGGTGTAGGGGGTCGCGGTGGAGGCACCGGTACTCAGGTTGATGTTGCGACCGTAGTTGTTGGACTCCTTGGCCCAGTACTGGACCATCGCGTCCCCGTGCGAGTCGACGACAGCGTCCAGGTTCCACCGCCAAGCCTGCTGGCACCAGGAGTCGGCGTACGCCGTGGCGTGACAGGGCTCATTGGCTTGGTTGCCGTAGACCGGCACCGTCCAGGTGGAGTTGGTGACCGGGTCGCCGGCGGCCCAGCCGCTCATCTTGTTGCGGCCGAAGAAGTAGTTGGTGCCGTCGGGGGTGGTGACCCGCCAGTATTCGCCGTCGTTGTCACCGTTGCCCAGCCCCGTGTCGTTGAGCCGGACGATCACGGTGCCGTCGTCGTTCGAGGAGTGCCATTCGCCCGTGCTGTCGTCCTTGACGAGTTGGCTGGACCTGCCGCCCAGGCTGAGGACCGCATTGTCCTTCTTCCAGCACAGGTCGCCGCTCTTGTCGGTGCCGTTGCTGTCAGTGGTGTCGTCGGAGCAGGGGACGTACTGCCGCTCGATGAAGCCGGGCTCCATGGACCAGCCGTCACCGATCCAGTTCGCCTGGTTGTTCGTGGATGCCGTACGTCCGTCCACGGACTGCGAGTTGTAGGACAGGCTCAAGTCCGGGCTGGTCTGGCCAGGCACCTCGGGAACCGGGATGTCGTAGGACCAGGTGAAGGCGCCGCTGGAACCGCCGGCCGACCAGGAGGCCGAAGGGGCCAGCGGGGACGCCTTGAAGTCACCTGACGAGCCTGCGGCTCCGGCGGTGGCCGAGAGCAGCACGATGCCTTCCGAGGCCCTCAGGCCGGTGTCCGAGCTGGTGGTGACGGCGCTCCGGGTGACGGGCGAAGCCTCCTCCGTCGCCGTGGAAGCGGCGTCCGGCAGGGTCACGGTCGCGGACAGCGTGGTGGAACCGAGGTCGTTGCGGGAGGCGAGAGCGGTTCCGGCCGCATGGCAGTCCGCCCGATCGGGGGTGGACAAGGCGCAGACCGGGAGCTGACGCAGGGTCAGTCGCGATGCCCAGTCGCCGCCGTAGGCGTCCTGGAAAGCGGCGTAGTCCAAGCTGACGTCGGCCTTTCCCGCCTTGCCCGACAGCGGGCGAACGGCGACCACGACGCCGGTGACACCGAGGGCCTCAGTCGCCTTCCGGTCCAATACCTGGACACTGGCCCGGCGGTGGTCGGAACCCTTGGCCGACTCGCCCGCGTGGCTCAGGCTCACGGGAAGCGTTCCGGCGCTCGTCCTGCCGGTGCCTGAATCGGGCAGGGTCACCGTGCTGGTGCCGGCCGTCGGCCACGTGGCCTTCGGAGTGCGCTTGCGCGCCTGCCCGGCCGTCTCGTCGCGCTTCGATGCGTCGTGTTTCATCGGCGCGGCGGTCCGGACCGGGTCCGGAGTGTCGAGCCTTCGCAGCGTCAGTTCGGTCGCGGCTGCCACCGGGCCGCCGAGCAGGCTCACCGCGAGGTAGGCGATCAGTGAGGCCGCCACCCACCGGACGCGCCGAGCTGCCCGTTCTCGTTCGCGTCTGGTGCGGAACACATCTATAAATCTCAATCTGGACATGGATCACCCATTAAATCGAGTCAATAAATTGTGAAGATCGCTCGGAACCTAGCAAAGAATCGAACGGATATGAAGCGAGTTTGCTTCCGTTCTGCAGTCAAGGAGGCGTTAATTGTTTGCGCGCTCAGGCAAAATGGACATGGAGGGTAAATGGTGAATTGAGCTATTCGCTCGATTGGCTGCAGTGGGGCTTTTTGTGCAGGTCAGAGGGCGCCTTGGGCCTGACTCGCCAAGGGTGTGGTGCGGGTAATCTTGTGGGGAAAGTGTGGCTTTGGGGTGGCTTTATCGCCAATAAATGCCACATGAATGCTTTTGATTTGGCGCCAAATTAATGATTCGCGATGGGCGTTGCGTGCCTGTATGGTTCGCGCGACATTGTGTGGAAAGTGAAAAGGACTGCGATGAGATATCGTCACGGGAGTACGCGACTTGCGATCCCGATCGTGGTGGGGCTGGTGCTGTCCCTCGGTGTGCCGCTGGTCGCGGTCGCAGAAGAACAGCCCGCCGCTGCTGCTCCGGTCGAGGCGAGCCCGTCGCCGGAGACACGCGCGCTGACGCGGGCTGCGGAGGAGGGGGCGCCCGTCGAGGTCGTCTCCCGCCGTTCCGAGACGGCGGAGCTGTACGCCAACCCGGACGGTACGTTCACCCAGGACACCTACGCGGTGCCCCAACGGGTCCGGAAGAGCGGTCGGCTCGTGGACATCGACCCCACGCTCCAGGCGAACGGGGACGGTACCTTCTCCGCCCGGGCCGCCGAGGTGGGCATCACGTTCTCCGGCGGTGGCGAGGGGCCCATGGCCACCGTCACCCGCGACGGCCGCAGCATGTCGCTGAGTTGGCCGGGGGCTCTGCCCGAGCCGAGCATCGACGGAGACACGGCCCTGTACGCGAACGTCCTCGACGACGTGGACCTCAAACTCACGGCGGGCTCAGCCGGATTCGGTCAGCTGCTGGTCGTCAAGACGCCCGAGGCTGCCGCCAACCCCGCGCTGGCCACCCTCAACTTTCCGCTGTCCACGGACGGCCTGTCGGTGAACACCGACGAAGACGGCAACCTGCGCGCGGTCAATCCGGCAGGCCAGGAGGTCTTCACCGCACCCACGCCCCTGATGTGGGACAGCAGCAACAGCGCTCCCGTCGCTGCCCGGGGCGCAACTGTGCCCACCCCGCCCTCTGGTGAGTTCGAGCCGCCCTACGGTGCCCGGGACGCCGCCCTCAAGACCGAGGTCAGCGACGGCGAGCTGAAGCTCACCCCTGACACCCAGCTGCTCACCGGCGACAACACGCGGTACCCGGTCTACATCGACCCGTCGGTCTCGGGCTCGCGCGAAGCGTGGACGCTGGTCTCCAACGACTACCCCAACGGGGCCTTCTACAACGGCAATGGCTGGGAAGAGGGAGACGGCAACAGCGTCACCAGCTCGGCCCGCGTCGGCTGGCCGGGGGACACCCTCTCGCGGTCGTTCTTCCGGATGGACACCAACAACCTCTGGAACACCGCCAAGGTCATCACCTCCTCCGTCTTCCGTATCAAGAACAGCTACTCCTACAGCTGCACGGACAAGCCGGTGGAGGCGTGGCGGACCGGAAGCATCAGCTCCGCCACGACGTGGAGCAAGCAGCCGGCTTGGTACGACAAGCTGTCCACGGTCAACCAGTCTCTCGGCTACGGCAGTTCCTGCCCGGCCGGCAACCTGGCCTTCGACGTGACCGGCGGCGCGAAGAACGCGATCAACGGCAAGTGGGACAACCTCACCCTCGGCCTGCGCGTACCTGACGCCAACGAAAGCGACCCGTACGCCTACAAGCGCTTCGACGCGGCGTCCGCCGTGCTGTCGACCACGTACAACACCACTCCGGGTGTGCCGAGCGCGCTGGACACCACGCCCAGCACCAAGAACACCGCGGGCTGCGGCAACACCGCACCGTACGGCGTGGTCGGCAACACGGACGTCTACCTGACCGCCAAGGTCACCGACCCCGACGGCGGCACCGTCAGCGCCCAATTCAGCCTCTGGGCGACCGGTCACCACCCGAACGACGACCCCAACGGCGTCATCATCGCGGAGTCGATGGTGGCCGCCACCTCCGGCACCGTGGCCAAGCTCAAGATTCCCAAGGCGACGCTCAGCAAGTACTTGTCGGTCGCCGGCGGAAACTTCTCGTGGAAGGTGCGGGCGACGGACGGCACCTTGTTCTCGACCTGGAACCCGGGAGCAGGGCTGGCGGGCTGCCGCTTCACCTTCGACCCCACCCGCCCCAGCAACCCGCCCGGCATCACCTCGGCGCAGTTCCCGGACGGCAGTGACGGCTGGCCCACCGGCTCGGCACAGGTCCGCACCAAGGGCACCTTCACCCTCTCCAGCAGCGGTGTCAACGATGTCAGCGCGTACGAGTACTGGACTGACCTCGACCCCACCGTCCGCACCCTGACCACCACTACCGCGGGCGGCAGCGTCAGCCTCACCCTCACGCCGACCATCGCTGGGGCGAATCACCTGTACGCCCGCAGCATCGACAAAGTCGGCAACAAGTCGGACCCGGCCGACTACCTCTACTACGCCAACCGCTCCACGACCGCCGACGAACCCGGCGACCTCAACGGAGACGGCAACCCCGACCTCCTGGGCACCGACGCGACCGGCACCCTGCGCCGCTTCTACGGAACCGGCAACGGCGCCGTCGTCGAAGCCGACTCCACCGCCAGCAACGGCCTCTGGAACGGAGTCGACCACACCCACCGCGGCGACTGGACCGACGACGGCTACGAGGACGTGATCGCCCTGCGCCCCGATGCCACGCTCAACGCCGACCGTCTGTGGCTCCACCCCAACAGCGGCTACGGCTTCGCCTGCACGGACTGCGCCGGAGACACCTCCGACTCCCGTGAGCTCAACGTCTACGATCCCGCCAACAACCACTGGGCGGACGCCGACCAGATCCTCGCCATCGGCGACGTGGACGGTCCTCTCGACATCGACGGCGACGGAACCGCGGATGTGGCAGGCTTCCCCGACTTGCTGGTCAAGGAAGGCGACCAGCTCTGGCTGTACTTCGGATCTTCCAGCGGATACCTCGACGAGACCCTCGAACCGGTACTCGTCGGCGACGGCGGCTGGTCCCAGTACGACCTGATCGCACCGGGCGACGTCGACCACGACGGACACGTCGACATGCTTGCTCGCCGAGGCGCTGACGGAGCACTTGTCCTCTACCGGGGCACCGGCCCCAATGGCGAAGGACTCGGCGCGGGGACGGGACGCATCACGCTCGCGGCCAGTGGCTACTCCGCCGCAGCCCACCCGCTGATCACCTCCGGCGCCGACGCCGACAGCAACGGCACGGCCGACTTCTGGACCACCAACGCGTCCCCCACAGGGCTCTCGTACAACCCCGTGCTCACCGGCACGGCCGTGGGGAGCCCTACGGTCACCGCGGGGGCCGTCGACTGGAGCGGCTACCAGAAGATCAGCTAGCAGCAACTCCCGTCACGTGGGCGGACCGGCTGAGGCGGAGAGCCTCCCGCCTCAGCCGGTCCGCAGGCTCGACTTCGCGAGCTCGTACGCGGGGAGCATCTGCTCGTGCTCCTCGGTGTCCAGGCCGCCGAGGTGGACGACGACCGGGCCCTTCGCGGTGGGGACGAGGAAGGCGCGTTCCTTCTTCGTCTCGTCCAGGGCCTCGACGGTCACCGTGTAGGCGGCCTCGACCCCGGCGACCGGGCCGGCCTCGGTGTCCGTGTAGGTGATGTCCGAGGCGCCCTCCTCCGCCGTCACGAACGCCTTGAGCTGCTCGCGCGGGGACGCGGAGGACTTCTCGCCCTGCCAGACCCGCAGATAGCCGACGTTCCCGGCGGGCTTCGCGTCGATCTCGCAGACCATGGTCATCGGACCCTGCTTCGCCAGGGCGGCGAGCTCGGGGGCGGCGGCGACGTCCACGGCAGCGGGCTTCCACCCGGCAGCCAGATCGAAGGTGACCGGCAGCTCGCAGGCGGTGCCGGCGGCCCCGATGCGGGCGCCCTTGGCGGCGGGCTCCGCGGCGGGCCCGGTGTCCGTCCCGGACGAGGTGGGGGAGGCGGAGGCCGCCGCGGCCTTCCCGCCGCCTTGCGCGTCCTGGGTACCGCAGCCGGACAGGGCGCAGAGCGCCGCGGTCGCCGCCACCGTCGCCAGTACCGCCGGGACCCCGCGCCGTGCCGTCGTGCCTGTCATGACGTTCCCACCCCTGAGACGTTCCCGTCCGGAGTCGCCCCCCGGAAGATCGCCGCACGCTACCGCATCCGCGCGGCGACTACCCTGGGAAGTCGATCCATCCCCTGGGCAGGAGTGAAATGGCCGTCAATCTGGTCAATGTCGAGCAGGTCAGCAAGGTGTACGGCACCCGTGCGCTGCTCGACGGTGTGTCTCTCGGCGTCTCGGAGGGAGACCGGATCGGTGTCGTCGGCCGCAACGGCGACGGCAAGACGACCCTCATCCGGATGCTCGCCCGGCTGGAGGAGGCGGACTCCGGACGGGTCACCCACCTCGGCGGGCTGCGTGCGGGCGTCCTCACCCAGCACGACTCCCTCGACCCGAAGGCGACGATCCGGCACGAGGTCATCGGTGACCTCGCCGATCACGAGTGGGCGGGCAGCGCCAAGATCCGCGACGTGCTGACCGGGCTCTTCGGCGGTCTCGCGCTGCCGGGCTTCGAGCACGGCCTGGACACCGTCATCGCCCCGCTCTCCGGTGGTGAGCGCCGGCGCATCGCGCTCGCCAAGCTGCTCATCGCGGACCAGGACCTGATCGTCCTCGACGAGCCCACCAACCACCTCGACGTCGAGGGCATCTCCTGGCTCGCCGGACACCTGCGGGCCCGCCGCTCCGCGCTCGTCTGCGTGACCCACGACCGGTGGTTCCTCGACCAGGTCTGCACCCGCATGTGGGACGTCCAGCGCGGCACCGTCCACGAGTACGAGGGCGGCTACAGCGACTACGTCTTCGCCCGCGCCGAGCGTGAGCGGATCGCCGCGACCGAGGAGTCCAAGCGGCAGAACCTCATGCGCAAGGAGCTGGCCTGGCTGCGACGCGGCGCCCCCGCGCGTACCTCCAAGCCGCGCTACCGCATCGAGGCGGCCAACGAGCTGATCGCCGACGTGCCGCCGCCGCGCGACACCAGCGAGCTGATGAAGTTCGCCAACGCGCGTCTCGGCAAGACCGTCTTCGACCTGGAGGACGTGACCGTCCAGGCCGGTCCCAAGACGCTGCTCGAACACCTCACCTGGCAGCTCGGCCCGGGGGACCGGGTCGGTCTCGTCGGCGTGAACGGCGCGGGCAAGACCTCGCTGCTGCGCTCGCTCGCCGAGGCGTGCCGGAGCCAGGGCGACGTCCAGCCGGCCGGCGGGAAGATCGTCGTCGGCAAGACCGTCCGGCTCGCCTATCTCTCGCAGGAGGTGCACGAGCTCAAGCCCACCCTCCGGGTGCTGGAGGCCGTGCAGCAGGTCCGGGACCGGGTGGACCTCGGCAAGGGCCGTGAGATGACGGCGGGGCAGCTGTGCGAGCAGTTCGGCTTCACCAAGGAGAAGCAGTGGACGCCGGTCGGCGACCTCTCCGGTGGTGAGCGGCGCCGGCTCCAGATCCTGCGTCTGCTGATGGACGAGCCGAACGTCCTCTTCCTCGACGAGCCCACCAACGACCTCGACATCGAGACCCTCACCCAGCTGGAGGACCTCCTCGACGGCTGGCCGGGCTCCATGATCGTGATCTCCCACGACCGGTTCTTCATCGAGCGCACCACCGACAAGGTGATGGCGCTGCTCGGCGACCGGGCGCTGCGGATGCTGCCGCGCGGGATCGACGAGTACATCGAGCGCCGGCAGCGGATGGAGGAGACGGCCACCCCGTCCGCCGCCCCCGCCGCGGCCAAGGAGTCCGCCGCGCCGGTGAACGCCCTCTCCGCGCAGGAATCGCGTGCCGCGAAGAAGGAGTTGCAGAAGGTCGAGCGCCAGCTCGGCAAGCTCTCGGACCGGGAGACCAAGCTGCACGCCCAGATCGCGGAGAACGCCACCGACTTCGGGAAGGTCGCCAAGCTCGACGCCGAGCTGCGCGAACTGGTCACCGAGCGGGACGAGTTGGAGATGCGCTGGCTGGAGCTGGCCGAGGAGGCGTAGGTGCTGCGGACGGGCCCCGGGTCCGGCCGCGTGCCGGGGTCGGGGTCCGTCCTGCTTTGTGCGGGTTCGTTCGGGTGCGGTGGTTGATTCCGGTGATCGAGACCCGGGGCTGGGTCAACTCCGCTTTCCGCGCTCACGATTGACGGTGCGTCGACTGCGGCCGGTGGTGCGGGTTTCCGCAGACGCGTAACGGCGGCATCACGGCCCGGTTCTCCCTTGGGTACAGGGGGTGGACCGAAGCAGTGCGCGTGGTGGTGCGGGTGGTACAAAGAAGCCCCGCCAGACTGTCGCGAAGCCGCGGTAGCCATGCCCGTTCCGCTCCATTCCGGGGGAGTTGTCGGAGGTACGTCGTACGACGTCCTCCGGTCCTCGCGGGATCGCGGGGGAGGCCGGAACGGGCACCGGACCGCACGAAGGGGGACGTGGCTATGACCCAGCCGCCCAGCCAGCAACCGCCGCAGGGGGGCTCGGGGACTCCGCAGGAGCCGCCGTCCGGGACGCCCCGGCAGCCGGCGACACCGCCACCCCCGCCTCCGTCGGCCCCGCCCGCGCAGCCCCCGGCACCGGGTGCCCCGGCGTACGGCTACCCGGCCGCGCCCGGCCCGTACGGGCAGCAGCCCCCTGCCGCCGGAACCCCCGGGTACGGCTATCCGCAGGCGCCCGGCCCGTACGGGCAGCAGGCCCCCGGTCCGTACGGGCAGCAGCCCCCCGGTCCGTACGGTCAGCCGCAGCCGGGCCCGTACGGTCAGCCGCAGCCGGGTCCTTACGGTCAGCCGCAGCCGGCCCCGTACGGTCAGCCGCAGCCGGGCCCGTACGGGCAACCGCAGCCCGGTCCGTACGGTCAGCCGGGGTACCCGGGTCATCCCGCCCCGCCCGTCGCTCCTTCCCCCTCCTCCGGTCGCGGGTTCCTCCGTGGCCGGACCGGGGTGATCGTGGCGGCGGCCGTCGCGGTGGTGGTCGTGGCGGCCGTCGGGGTGGGCTTCGCGGTCAGCGGGGACGACCCCGGCGGGAAGCCGGTCGCTCAGGGGAGTTCGGACGGGAAGGACGACACCGGCCCCACCGCAGCGCCCTCGGGTGACGGAACCGACGAGGGTCGCGACACCGACGACGACCTGAACGCCGGCCGCAAGGACGGCGAGGCGAAGATCCTCTGGGCGAAGGACAACGGCCTGAAGCTGCCGCGCAACGGCGCCACGGTCCAGGGCCCCTGGGCCGTCGGTGACACTCTGGTCACGGCTGCGTACCGGAACGTCTTCGGGTACTCGCTGGACACCGGCGAAGAGAAGTGGACCCTGAAGTTCGACACCGACATCTGTGCCGCGCCTACGAACGCCACGGACGACGGCAAGATCGTCATCGGCCTGAAGGACGGTACCGACGACGGGGCGGACTGCGTGCTGGTCCAGCAGATCGACCTCACCACCGGCAAGGCGGGCTGGAAGAAGACGATCAAGAAGAACGGCGCCTGGGACCTGCTCTCCGAGGTCGGTCTCGCGATCAGCGGTGACACCGTCACGGTCGGCCGTTCCGGCGGCACCGACGCGTTCCGGGTCAGCGACGGCAAGGAGCTGTTCGGCTCGCTCGCCGGCAAGTGCCGGCCGACCGCCTTCGCGGGCGGCTCGAAGCTCATAGCCGCCGTCAACTGCACCGTCGACGACCCGGAGAACCCGCAGCAGCAGATCCAGCAGATCGACCCGGTCACCGGCAAGCCGCGTTGGACCTACGAACTCAAGCGCGGCTGGGAGGTCGACCGGGTGTACTCGGTCGACCCGCTCGTCGTCTCGTTGGTCGAGGAACAGAAGAAGTCGTGGGGAATCCTCGCGCTGAAGGACGACGGTTCGAACCGTTCCCAGCTGCAAGGTGCGGCCGGGGACAAGTTCGCCCCGAAGTGCGGGAGTTCGCTGCACATCTTCGCCAAGTCCCTGGACGACTGCACCGGTGTC
>NZ_JBSFVR010000069.1:0-26645 GCF_053592415.1 Streptomyces sp. NPDC002690
GGGGCGCGCACCGCGACGGTGCGCGCCCCTTCTCGCATGCCGCGGGCCGTGTCTCCGGGTGAGGCCGCCGGGTTGTGCCGCGTACGGCCCATGGGGCGGACTCTCCAGGGGCTATGGGACGCTTCCTCGCTTAATGTCGCGAATATCGCCACTCACGGTCGTCGGCAGAGGAGAGCGTGTGACCACCCCCGTACCTCCCCGCGATCGCCCCGACCAGCCCTGGCGTTCCGAAGGGGCACCCCCGTCCCCTCCGCAGCGGCGCAAGATGCCCGGCGGCTGGGGACGACTGCTGCTCACCGCGCTGATCGTCTACCTCCTCGCCAACCTGGTGCTCTCCCTCTTCAACGGCGACGACGAGCCGACCATCGCCTACACCGAGTTCACCAAGCAGGTCGGCGCCGGGAACGTCTCCAAGATCTACTCCAAGGGCGACGCCATCCAGGGCGAGCTCAAGAAGAAGGCGAAGGTCCCCGGAGAGGACACCGAGTACACCAAGTTCACGACCCAGCGGCCCGCCTTCGCGGACGACGACCTCTGGGACGAACTGGTCGACGACGACGTCACCGTCACCGCCGAGCCGGTCGTCCAGCAGCGGAGCTTCCTCGCCAACCTGCTGATCTCGCTGGCGCCGATGCTGCTCCTCGTCCTGCTCTGGGTGTTCATCGCCCGGCGGATGTCGCGCGGCGGGCCGGGCGGCGGTCTGGGCGGATTCGGGCGCAAGGCGCCGCCCAAACCGGTCGCCCTGGAGAGCTCCACCCGCACGACCTTCGCCGACGTGGCCGGCATCGACGAGGTGGAGGGCGAACTCAACGACGTCGTCGACTTCCTGAAGAACCCCGAGGCCTACCGGAAGATGGGCGCCCGCATGCCGGGCGGCGTCCTGCTCGCCGGGCCGCCCGGCACCGGCAAGACGCTGTTGGCGCGTGCCGTCGCGGGCGAGGCCGGGGTGCCGTTCTTCTCCGCCTCCGCCTCCGAGTTCATCGAGATGATCGTCGGAGTGGGCGCGGGCCGGGTGCGCGAACTCTTCGCCGAGGCCCGCAAGGTCGCGCCCGCCATCGTCTTCATCGACGAGATCGACACCATCGGCCGCGTCCGCGGCGGCGGCGCCGGCATGGGCGGTCACGACGAGCGCGAGCAGACGCTCAACCAGATCCTCACCGAGATGGACGGTTTCTCCGGCTCCGAGGGCGTGATCGTGCTGGCCGCGACCAACCGGGCCGACGTACTCGACCCCGCGCTCACCCGGCCCGGCAGGTTCGACCGCGTCGTGCAGGTCAGCCCGCCGGACCGGAGCGGCCGCGAGGCGATCCTGAGGATCCACACCCGGCAGATCCCGCTCGCGGACGGTGTCGACCTTTCCCGGGTGGCGAGCTCCACCCCCGGGATGACCGGCGCGGACCTCGCCAATCTCGCCAACGAGGCGGCGTTGCTGGCCGTCAAGCGCAAGGGGTCCGAGGTCGAGCAGACGGACCTCTCCCAGGCCCTGGAGAAGGTCCAGCTCGGCGCCGAACGCCCGCTGGTCATGCCGGAGGAGGAACGCCGCAGGACCGCCTACCACGAGAGCGGCCACGCCCTGCTCGGCATGCTCCAGCCGGGCGCCGACCCGGTGCGCAAGGTCACCATCGTGCCGCGCGGCCGTGCTCTCGGCGTGACGCTCTCCACGCCGGACGCCGACAAGTACGCGTACACCGAGGACTACCTGCGCGGCCGGATCATCGGCGCACTCGGCGGCATGGCCGCCGAACACGTGGTCTACGACGTGATCACCACGGGCGCCGAGAGCGACCTGGAGCAGGTCACCAGCCTGGCGCGGGGCATGGTCGGACGGTGGGGGATGAGCCACCGGGTGGGCAGGCTCACGGCCATCCCGGCCGACGCCCAGCAGGCGTACGGGCTGTCGGCGGCGCCCGCCACGCTGGACGCGATCGACGAGGAGATGCGACGCATCGTCGACGAGTGCTACGAGGACGCCTGCCGACTGCTGCGGGAGAACCGTGACCGTCTCGACTCGCTCGCCGAAGCGCTGCTGGCGAACGAGACGCTGGAGGAGGCGGAGGCGTACCGCGCGGCGGGCGTCACCCGGCTGGAGAAGCCGCACCCGGCGTGAACGGGCGCGCCACGTGGCGGTGTGAACGGGCACGCCGCCACGGGGCGCGGGCGGATCTCAGCAGACGCAGACGAGGTAGCGGAAGACGTTCGGCATCCACACCGTGCCGTCGGACCGCCGGTGCGGATGCAGTGCCTCCGCGATCTCCTTGGCGACCTGACCGGAGTCCGTGGCCGCCACCGCCGCGTCGAAGAGCCCCGTCGAGAGCAGCCCGCGGACCGCGCTGTCCAGGCTCGCGTAGCCGAACGGGCAGGACACCCGGCCCGAACCGTCCGGTCTCAGCCCCGCCCGGGAGGCGACCTCCTCCAGATCGTCCCGCCGCGCCGGGCGCCGGGCGTCGGAGCGCGCCCCGCCGGACGGGTTCGCGAGCCGGTCCGCCACCTCCAGCACGGCGGCCGTGGCACACCTCTCGGGCGGCCCCCACCCGGTCAGTACGACCGTCGCGCCCCGGGCCGCCAGCGGTACGGCGGCCTCCAGTGCGGGGGTGAGCCCGTCCGAGTCGCCCGCCGCGCAGCCGATCGGGTCGAAGGCGGTGAGCAGGTTGTACGGAGCTCCGTCCGTGAGGGCCGCCGCCGGGACGCCCTCGACCAGCCGCGGTGGTGCGGGGAAGGCGGGACCGTACGGTCCTGACCGCCCTGCGGGTCCCTCCGCCCCCGGCGGCAACAGCCGCTCCCGGGCCAGAGCGAGCCGGTCGCGGTCGGTGTCCACACCGGTGACCCGGGCCCCGCGGGCCGCCGCGATCAGCAGGGCGAGCCCGGAACCGCAGCCGAGGGAGAGCATGCGGGTGCCGGACCCGATTTCGAGCCTTTCGTAGACCGCTTCGTACAGCGGTGACAGCATCCGCTCCTGGATCTCTGCCCAGTCGCGGGCACGGGTACCGGTGTCCACCGGAGCGGGGGTGTCCGCGTACCTGTGGTGCCGGACGAGCGTTGGTGTCATGGATGTACCCCAATCGCCAAGAGGGTTCGGTCGTGCCCGAATGGGCGCCCCGCGTGCGGGCGTCCGCATCCCCATGTCAGGGAACTGCGCATCAGCCGCCGCGTCCAGGGGGCGCAGGGTCATTCATTGCGCGCCCTGGTTGTGCGCCCTCTGCGGGCGGGGTGCGCCGCACCGCCGACTCTCGCCGTTGGGAAGGCGGTACCGATCAGCTTCGCGGACCCTGCGGTCCGCCGGGTGGCGCCGCGCGGTCCGGCGGTCCGCGGTGGGGCGGGCGAACGTCCGGAACGCGAGCCTCCCGTTCCTTCCGCCCAGTCTTACCCGACACGCGGAACGCAGCACGTCGAGCGCCCACCGCCCGCGTAGGGCGTGGTCACGAGGGTGGTCGCGGGGCTCGGGCGGGCGGCCCGAGCGTGCGCCGGTTCGTGGACGGGGCGGTGGACGGGGCCGGTGCTCCGTTCGAGGGGCGGGCCCGATAGCCTCGCCCCGACCGGGGCGTGAGCCGCGTCTCCCGCTTCGGTTCCCGGCCCCTGGCGCCCCGGCCGGACCCGGGCTCCGAGCCGTGCGCGAAAGCGTGCGAAAGCGGTACGGACCCGTGCACCCCGACGAGCCCCCGACGAGAGTGTCTACGTGTTATTACGTACGACCTTGGTGTGAGCTGTGCGCCTTCTCCGCAGTTCGGCGTACCCGCCCGCCTACACGGGGCATCGCCGCCAACCGGCTGGTACGTGCAAATTATTTGGGATGGCCCGGAATAGGAACACCGGGGCCCTCAGGCTCGTTATCACGACGTGAGCACGACACCACCTGTACTTGCCGCAGAGCTGGCACAGGCGTGGGCCGACATTCAGCGGTACCACCCCGAGCTGCCCGATCTCGCCGCACCCGAGTCCCTGATCGGAGAGTCTTCGTCCGCCTGTGGCGCCGAACTCTCCTTCGAGCGACTGCTCCACGAGGCAGTCCACGGCATCGCCGCCGCCCGAGGTGTCCGCGACACCTCCCGCGCCGGCAGGTACCACAACCGACGTTTTCTCGCGATCGCCGAAGAGCTGGGCCTCGACCACACCGAGGAGCCCCACCCCAGCAGCGGCTTCTCGCTGGTCACCCTCGACGCGGAGGCCAAGAGGCGATACCGCCCCACGGCGGAACGCCTCCAGCGCGCACTGAAGGCGCACACCGTGGCGACGGCCGCCGACACCAAGCGGTCCTTCCGGGGCCCCGCCGCCCGGCACGGTTCGTCCGGTGGTGGAGTCCGCGTCAAGGCCGTCTGCGACTGCGGACGCAACGTCCGCGTCGTCCCCTCGGTCCTCGCCCAGGCGCCGATCGTCTGCGGCGGCTGCGGCAAGCCGTTCCGGATTCCGGAAGCCACCGTCGCGGTGGGGTGAGCCGATGGCGTGTGGCACAATGGACAGCTGCACTCGACAGTCGCACAGGACCCCTCTCTCCTCCGGCTGACGCGTCCATCGGGCACCTCGGGTGCCACAACCCCACGTGGCATTTTGTTGTGCCCAATCCCGTCAAGACCAGGAGACACCACTTCCGTGGCAGTCAAGATCAAGCTGAAGCGTCTGGGCAAGATCCGTTCGCCTCACTACCGCATCGTCGTCGCCGACTCCCGTACCCGCCGTGACGGCCGGGCCATCGAGGAGATCGGCCTGTACCACCCGGTGCAGAACCCGTCCCGCATCGAGGTCAACGCGGAGCGCGCGCAGTACTGGCTGTCCGTCGGCGCCCAGCCGACCGAGCCCGTCCTCGCGATCCTGAAGCTCACCGGTGACTGGCAGGCCCACAAGGGCCTCCCGGCCCCCGCGCCGCTGCTGCAGCCGGAGCCCAAGGCTGACAAGCGCGCGCTGTTCGAGGCTCTGACCTCCGACGGTGACGAGGCCAAGGGTGAAGCCATCACCCCGAAGGCCAAGAAGTCCGAGAAGAAGGCTGACGAGGCGGCCGACGCTGCCGAGTCGACCGAGGCCTGAGCATGCTCGAGGAGGCTCTCGAGCACCTCGTGAAGGGCATCGTCGACAACCCCGACGATGTGCAGGTCGCCTCGCGTGATCTGCGCCGCGGACGCGTGCTGGAGGTCCGGGTACACCCCGACGACCTCGGCAAGGTGATCGGCCGCAACGGCCGCACCGCGCGTGCTCTGCGCACTGTCGTGGGCGCCATCGGCGGCCGTGGCATCCGGGTCGACCTCGTCGACGTGGACCAGGTGCGCTGAAAAGGTTGAACACCGGCCAGGGCCGGGGAGGGCTTCACAGCCGTCCCCGGCCCTTGTCGTCGCTCCGGCCCCGGGGCCGCGTCGGACACGGCCCAGTGGTGCCCGGGACGGCCCTCCCGTACCCCCGGCGCTGTCGCCCGGCTCACGCCGGACGCCCGCGTCCGCCCCATCAATCGGAGAATCAGCGTGCAGTTGGTAGTTGCGCGGATCGGCCGCGCCCACGGCATCAAGGGCGAAGTCACCGTCGAGGTCCGCACGGACGAGCCGGAGCTGCGACTCGGCCCCGGTGCCGTGCTCGCCACCGACCCGGCGGGAGTCGGACCCCTCACGATCGAGACCGGCCGGGTCCACAGCGGCCGGCTGCTGCTCCGTTTCGCGGGCGTGAGCGACCGGACCGGCGCCGAGGCGCTGCGCAACACCCTGCTGATCGCCGACGTGGACCCCGACGAACTCCCCGAGGACCCGGAGGAGTTCTACGACCACCAGCTGATGGACCTCGACGTGGTCCTCGCGGACGGTACCGAGATCGGCCGGATCACCGAGATCACCCACCTGCCCTCGCAGGACCTGTTCATCGTGGAGCGCCCGGACGGCAGCGAGGTGATGATCCCCTTCGTCGAGGAGATCGTCACCGAGATCGACCTGGAGGAGCAGCGGGCCGTCATCGACCCGCCGCCCGGTCTGATCGACACGAGCGAGGCGATCGTCGCCTCCGCGCGGGACGAGGAGGCCGAGGGCGGCGACGAGGAGGCCGGCGGCAGCGCCGACGGGGCCGACGCGGGGAGCAAGGCGTAATGCGTCTCGACGTCGTCACGATCTTTCCCGAGTACCTCGAACCGCTGAACGTCTCGCTCGTCGGCAAGGCCCGCGCCCGGGGCAGCCTCGACGTGCACGTCCACGACCTGCGGGAGTGGACGTACGACCGGCACAACACGGTGGACGACACCCCGTACGGCGGCGGTCCCGGCATGGTCATGAAGACCGAGCCCTGGGGCGACGCCCTCGACCAGGTGCTCGCCGACGGCTACGAGACCGGCGCGCACAGCCCGGTCATGGTCGTGCCCACGCCCAGCGGACGCCCTTTCACCCAGGAGCTCGCGGTCGAGCTCTCAGAGCGGCCCTGGCTGGTCTTCACCCCGGCGCGGTACGAGGGCATCGACCGCCGCGTGATGGAGGAGTACGCCACCCGCATGCCGGTCGTGGAGGTCTCCATCGGGGACTACGTCCTGGCCGGTGGGGAGGCGGCCGTGCTCGTCGTCACGGAGGCCGTGGCCCGTCTGCTGCCCGGCGTCCTCGGCAACGCCGAATCGCACCGCGACGACTCCTTCGCCCCCGGTGCCATGGCCAATCTGCTGGAAGGCCCCGTCTACACCAAGCCCCCCGAGTGGCGCGGCCGGCCCATCCCCGACGTGCTGCTCACCGGCCACCACGGGAAGATCGCGCGGTGGCGCCGGGACCAGGCGTTCGCCCGTACCGCGCTGAACAGGCCCGATCTGATCGAACGCTGTGCCGCGAGCGACTTCGACAAGAAGGACCGCGAGATCCTCTCCATCCTCGGCTGGGCACCGGAGCCCGGTGGCCGATTTTGGCGCAGGCCGTCCGACGTGGAACAATGAGCAGCTGCTGTACGTCCGACGGGCGCCCCTGCCACAGGGGGAACGACGTCCGCCCGACGTGATCAGCACATTCGATCTTCCAGACGATTCCCGTCGATGACCTGTGGCATCGGCGAAGAAAGCAGACACAATGGCTTCCCTGCTCGATGGCGTCAACGCCGCCTCCCTGCGTTCGGACCTTCCGGCGTTCCGCGCCGGTGACACCGTCAACGTCCACGTGCGCGTGATCGAGGGCAACCGCTCCCGTATCCAGCAGTTCAAGGGCATCGTCATCCGCCGCCAGGGCGCGGGCGTCAGCGAGACCTTCACGGTCCGCAAGGTCTCCTTCAGCGTCGGCGTCGAGCGCACCTTCCCGGTGCACAGCCCGATCTTCGAGAAGATCGAGCTCGTCACCCGCGGTGACGTCCGTCGCGCCAAGCTGTACTTCCTCCGTGAGCTGCGCGGCAAGGCCGCGAAGATCAAGGAGAAGCGCGACCGCTGAGCTGACACCGACGTCCACAGCGCGGCCGGATAGGCTTCGGCCGCGATGGACACGGAAGAACAGCACACGAAGCGCGATCGCTCCTCCGGACCCGCGAAGGGTTCGGAGGAGGGGTCGCGCTTTACGCGTTCCGGGAGCCCCGGGGACGGGCCGGCCGACCCCGGAGACTTGCCGGGTGAGCCGGGTGAGCCGGGCCGGGACGGCGACGGGCGGACCGTGCGGAGGCCGGCGCTGCGGCGGGCGGCCCTGATCTGCGCCGCCCTGCCGGCCGCCGTACTCCTCCTCAGCGCGTTCGTCGTGCAGCCCTTCCTCATCCCGAGCGGCTCGATGGAGCCCACACTGCGGGTCGGGGACCGGGTGCTCGTGAACAAGCTGGCCTACCGTTTCGGCTCCGCGCCGGAAAGGGGAGACGTGGTGGTCTTTGACGGCACCGGCTCCTTCGTTCCGGACACGGCGGGCCCGAACCCCGTCACCGGACTGCTGCGCGGGGCCGCCGCGGTCCTGGGGCTGGCCGATCCGCCGGACACCGACTTCGTGAAGCGGGTCGTCGGAGTGGGCGGCGACCATGTGGTCTGCTGCGACCGTGACGGCCGGCTGGAGGTGAACGGCACCCCGCTGGACGAGGGGTACCTGCACGCCGGAGACGCCCCGTCCCGGGTGCCGTTCGACATCGTCGTGCCCGGCGGCACCCTCTGGATGATGGGCGACCACCGCGACCGCTCCAGCGACTCACGCAGTCACCTCGGGGAGCCCGGGGGCGGAATGGTGCCGGTGGACCGGGTGATCGGACGGGTGGAAGTGATCGGCTGGCCCTGGAGCCGGGCGGGAGCGCCGACCGGCTCCGGCGGCGCCTTCGACGACGTACCCGCACCGGACGGCTCGCATGGGTAACCGCGGCAGGGGGAGCCGCCCGGCGCCCGAGGACGCCTCGTACGGAGCGGTGGACGCGGACCAGTCCGCGCGGCCGGACGGGACCGGGCGCGACCGTACGGCACCCACCCGGGCCGAGCGCCGGAAACTGGCGCGGCGGGTCGCGCGGCGGCGCCGCAGGTCCCGGGTGATCGAGGTACCCCTCCTGCTGGTGTTCGCGCTGCTCATCGCGCTGTTCCTCAAGACATTCGTCGTCCAGGCCTTCGTGATCCCCTCCGGGTCGATGGAACAGACCATCCAGATCGGTGACCGGGTTCTGGTCGACAAGTTCACGCCGTGGTTCCACGCGGAGCCGCAGCGGGGCGACGTGGTGGTCTTCAAGGACCCCGGGGGCTGGCTGGGGGAGGACGGGACGGCCGACGCCGGCACCGCGCCGCCCGGCGTCCGGCAGGCGAAGGAGTTCCTCACCTTCATCGGGCTGCTGCCCTCCGCCGACGAACAGGACCTGATCAAGCGCGTGGTCGCGGTCGGCGGCGACACCGTGAAGTGCTGCGGCAAGGACGGAAGGCTCACGGTCAACGGGGTGGCCGTCGACGAGCCCTACCTGAACCTTGGGGATGTGCCATCGGCCATCCAATTCGAGGTAAAGGTTCCCGAGGGCCGGATCTTCGTCATGGGCGACCACCGGTCCAATTCCGCCGACTCCCGCTACCACCTCGGCAACGGCTTCGACGGCACTGTGCCACTGTCGGACGTCGTGGGGCGCGCCGTGGTCATCGCCTGGCCGGTGGGAAACTGGGCCACGCCGGGGCAGCGCGACGCGTTCGCCGGGGTGCCGGACGCGGCGGCGGGAGCGTCTGCCGCACCCGGTGTCTCGCATAGTGTGTCCCACCAGGATCCCTACGGAATGATCCCGCTCCCGACCCCTGCGGAACTCCCGCTCGTTATGGGAGTGATGGGCCTGCGTCGCATCCGGCGCGGGCCGTGGCACGGATTGAGGAGTGGATGTGGGGGATTTGGCGGTCGGCGCACGATCCGGACACGACGAACCCGAGGACCGGCCCGGAGGGGACGGGGACCCGTCCCGGGCGGCGGTGGACCGGACAGGGGATGACGGCGCCCCGGACGGTCCTGCCGGAGGCCCCAGGCAGCGCTCCTTCTGGAAGGAGCTGCCGCTCCTCATCGGGATCGCGCTCGTCCTGGCCCTGCTGATCAAGACTTTCTTGGTCCAGGCGTTCTCGATTCCCTCGGACTCCATGCAGGACACGCTCCAGCGCGGCGACCGGGTACTGGTGGACAAGCTCACCCCGTGGTTCGGCTCCGAACCCGAACGCGGAGAGGTCGTCGTCTTCCACGACCCGGGCGGCTGGCTGGAGGGTACGGCCACCCCCGATCCGAACATCGCGCAAAAGTTCCTCAGCTTCATCGGGCTCATGCCCTCCGCCGAGGAGAAGGACCTGATCAAGCGGGTCATCGCGGTGGGCGGTGACACGGTTGAGTGCAAGCAGAACGGCCCTGTCACGGTGAACGGGAAGGCTCTGGACGAGAAGTCGTTCATCTACCCGGGCAACACCCCCTGCGACGACAAGCCGTTCGGCCCGATCAAGGTCCCCGAGGGCCGGATCTGGGTCATGGGTGACCACCGGCAGAATTCTCTGGACTCCCGCTACCACCAGAACCTCCCCGGCCAGGGAACCGTCTCCGTCGACGATGTCGTCGGCCGTGCCGTGCTGGTGGCCTGGCCCGTCAACCGCTGGGCGACGCTGCCCGTCCCCAGCACCTTCGACCAGTCCGGCCTGAACGCCGCGGCGGCGGCCGCTCCGGCCGCGCTCGGGGTGGCAGGAGCGCTGCCCCTGGTCCTCCGGCGTCGCCGGAGGCTGACCAGCGGGCGTACCGACGGGTAGTGTGCCGACTCGGATCAGCGATTGTCGATCTCCGATGGGGGACGCTGGGATGAGTGGAACAGGACGTACGGGAGACGGCCACGGCCGGCTCGGCAGTGTGCTGTCGGGTCTGGTCGTGGCCGTCGGCTGTGTGCTCTTCCTCGGAGGGTTCGCCTGGGCCGCGCTGGTGTACCGGCCGTACACCGTGCCGACCGATTCGATGGCCCCGACCGTGGCGTCCGGGTCCAAGGTGCTGGCGCAGCGGATATCGGGCGACGAGGTGCGGCGCGGCGACGTCGTGGTCTTCACGGACAAGGTGTGGAGCACCTCCCCGATGGTCAAGCGGGTCATCGGGATCGGGGGCGACACCGTGGTCTGCTGCGACGCGAAGGGCCGGCTCACCGTCGACGACGTGCCGATCGAGGAACCGTATCTGCAGAAGCCCGCGGGTACGGGCGACGGCCTCGGGGACTCCGCCCCGGCTGCCTCGTCGGAATTCAGCGCGGAGGTTCCCGAGGGGGAACTCTTCCTGCTCGGCGACAACCGCGCGACCTCCCTGGACTCCCGGGTCCACCTGGCGGAGGAGGGGCAGGGTTCGGTGCCGCGCGACACGGTCCAGGCGAGGGTCGACGCCGTGGCCTGGCCGTCCCGCGCCATGCTCGACCCGGCGGACGGGTTCGCCGCGCTCCCCGGCGGCATCTCGTCCCGGGGGCCGCTGACGCTCCAGCTCTGGGCCGTGGTGCTGGGCATGATCCTGATCCTCGGCGGCTGTGCCTACGGGCCGGTGGCCGCGTGGGCGCGGCGCGGCAGGTCCGCGAAGGCGGTGGCGGGTGCCCACTGAGATCCGGACGGTCGCGCGGGTGGTCCTCCTCGACCCGCAGGACCGGATTCTGCTGGTCCACGGCTTCGAACCCGAAGACCCCTCGAAGACCTGGTGGTTCACCCCGGGGGGCGGGCTGGAGGGCGACGAGAGCCACGAGCAGGCCGCCCGTCGCGAACTCGCCGAGGAGACCGGCATCACCGACATCGAGCTCGGCCCGGTCCTCTGGAAGCGCAGGTGTTCCTTCCCCTTCGACGGCCGCCGCTGGGAACAGGACGAGTGGTACTTTCTCGCGCGAACGGAACGGACCGCCACCGACCTGGGAGGTCTGACCGAACTGGAGCGCCGCAGCGTCGCGGGTCTCAGGTGGTGGACTTCCGCCGAACTGCGGGCGACCCGTGAGACGGTGTATCCGACCAAGCTCGCCGAACTGCTGCGCACGCTGCTCGACGAGGGTTCCCCAGGAGTTCCGCAGATTCTCGCCCCCGAAATCGCCTGAACGTCCGGGGGCGTCACCGGCTGCAGCACAATGGGGGAACGCACGGCTGAAGGGGACGCATGCCATGAGCGCCGAGGACCTCGAAAAGTACGAGACCGAGATGGAGCTGAAGCTCTACCGGGAGTACCGCGACGTCGTCGGTCTGTTCAAATACGTGATCGAGACCGAACGTCGCTTCTACCTCACCAACGACTACGAGATGCAGGTCCACTCGGTCCAGGGGGAGGTGTTCTTCGAAGTGTCCATGGCGGATGCCTGGGTCTGGGACATGTACCGGCCGGCGAGATTCGTCAAGCAGGTGCGTGTGCTGACCTTCAAGGACGTGAACATCGAGGAGCTCAACAAGAGCGACCTCGAACTCCCGGGCGGCTGACCGTCACCCGGCGAGAGGGCGAGGCGCCCTGCCGGGGCATGTGACGGATCGTTTCCCCGGGCTGTCAATCCGGGCGACCCGGTCATCCTCAGGGGTGGCCGGGTTTTCCACATCCGGGAAGTTGTCCACCAAGATCCACAAGGATCGGCCGTCCCGCGCAGAGTCGGTGCCGGAGGTGGTGCCGGATGAAGAACGCACGGGGAGCACTCGGGCGGTACGGCGAGGAGTTGGCGGCGCGGCTGCTGACCGGGGCGGGCATGGCCGTGGTGGAGCGCAACTGGCGCTGCCGGG
Organism: Streptomyces sp. NPDC002690; assembly: GCF_053592415.1. Taxonomy (NCBI): domain Bacteria; kingdom Bacillati; phylum Actinomycetota; class Actinomycetes; order Kitasatosporales; family Streptomycetaceae; genus Streptomyces; species Streptomyces sp. NPDC002690. The sequence continues at coordinate 12,092 of NZ_JBSFVR010000069.1, forward strand.
CCGGAGAGATCGACATCGTCGCGCGCGACGGTGACGCACTCGTCGTGTGCGAGGTGAAGACCCGCAGATCGGTGGAGTACCAGCACCCGATGGCGGCCATCACCCCGGCCAAGGCGGAACGGCTCCGGCGGCTCGCGGAGTTGTGGCTCGACGCGCACGGGGGGCCGCCGCGGGGCGGCGTGCGCATCGACCTCGTCGGGGTGATCGTGCCCCGGCGGGGCGGCCCGGTCGCCGAGCACGCCCGGGGGGTGGCCTGAGATGGGCTTCGCGCGAGCCTGCTCCGTCGCCCTGGTCGGCGTGGAGGGCGTGGTGGTGGAGGTCCAGGCGGACCTGGAACCCGGAATCGCGGCGTTCACGCTGGTAGGGCTGCCGGACAAGAGCCTGGTCGAGAGCAGGGATCGGGTCAGGGCGGCCGTCGTCTTCCCTGTCAAGTTGTTGTGTTCAGAGATCTTGCCTCGTGCTTCGGTCTGGCTAGGTGCGGTGCTGTGCCCGCTGGTCTCGCGGCGGCTGTGCTTGCGCCAGGGCCTTGGATTGACCATGAGTTGCGTTTCCCTCTCGATACTGACGTTCCTATTTCTGGCGGGTGGCTGCGTGGCTAGGGTGGCCGTCTGGGATGGGGAGTGGCCGGTCACGCCGGCGCTGAGGGGGGAACGTGATTCCAGCGCTCACGGAAAGTGGCCTGTTGCCACCAGGACGTCACGCTGCAACGTTGGCTGAGATCAAAGAGATCTTCGTGGACCGGGCCCCGCATGTGGAGCGCCGGAGGCGAATATTCCGGGCCTTCGAGCTGTATGCCGACATGCTCGCGGACGTTCTTGAACGCGGAACGTTCTGGGTGGATGGTGGCTTTTGCTCCCATAAGGTCTCGCCGCCGGAGGACCTGGATCTTGCTGTCTTGATCGATCCGACACTCCCGCTGACGGACAAGGATCATGAGCGACTTGTCCCTTTGTTCACCCTCCAGCAGGTCCAGTCCGGTAGCCCGCAGCTGTGGGCGAACCGGGTGCAGCCCATGGGAGGGCTGATCGACAGCTTCCCTCTGGTCGCTGGCATCTCCGAGCAGGAGGAGTATTGGGACGCGACCTGGTCCAGCGTGAAGGGGCCCGACGGTGAGCTTGTTCCCGGAGCTATCAAGGGTTATTTGGAGGTGAGCTGGTGAGTAACGATCTGCGCGACATGTATGCCCGTGCCCTGCAGACGACCGAGGGCAGTGATCCGCTCTCCCGGCTCACCCGGTCGGGCCTTCAAGCGGCAGCCGTGAAGTTCAGCGGCCTCGGCCTGCTTCCGACCGCTGCCGGCCCGGGACTGAACTTCCGCCTTGCGGAGCCGACCAGCGGGGGCTTGATCTCAGCTAACGAGGTAGGAGACTTTCTCCAGCGGGTGCAGAAGGCTGTGGCTCGTCTGGCCAAGGCGCGACGGGCGCGTCTCGCTGATGTTGTCAAGCTGCTGCCATTGGACCTCGAACTCGCGCGGCTGGACGTCGCAGCTTCCTCGGCCGGATCAATCGTGGTCGATTTGCAGCCGCATGTGCCCGCAGCGGATGAAGACCTAGACGGATTGGCGTCCGTCGGGGTGTCGTGGGCCGAGATCGGTGCCGTCGAGTTGGTTCGCGCCCTTCCGGAAGGCCCCGAAGACGACGCGTCGATGGACTCACTGTTCAGTGCATCACCGGTCGTGCGACGAGCTGTGGCCGACTTGATCTCCAAGCTGCCCAACCCGCACCTCGACATCAGCCTGGCCGTCCAGCGTCGCAGCGGAGAACGGATCGCTTCCTCGCTCTCCGCGGGACAAGCAGAGACTCTTCGTGACCGCCTCAACATCATCCGGGAAGAACGCGAGATCGTGCGGATGCAGGGACGTCTCGACGGACTGCGGACGCGTAGGCAGATCTTCTATTTCGAGACCCCAGCAGGCGCTGAAATTCACGGCTTCGTTGACGAGTCCCTGGTGAGCATCGTCAAGGCCCACCTGGATGAGGAAGTCGAGGTCGCCCTCGAGAGCTTCATTCTGCGCTCGGCTGCAGGCAAGCGGAGCCAACGGCGCTATCGACTCATCGAGGTCGCTGGTCAGCAGTCCCAGCTCCCGCCCGGGAGCGAACTCGACGAAGATGAATAGTCGATCCTCAGCAAAACTTCGAGAACCTGAGAGCTCGGCGAAGCGTGAGGTCGCATCACTCGGCATCAGTCCTATGCACTCCTCAAGGTGAGGGACCGCTCTGTCAGACGCTCGCGAAAAGCGTCTGACGCGGGCTAGTCTGGATGCATGGCTGAGGACAAGCGTGTCCCGGGATTGGCTGCAAGCCTTGACGGTGCAGCGGAAGAGTCTGAAGTCGTGAGTCAAATCGAGCGTTCGCTCGAAGAGCTGTTCGGTGATATCCCCGCAGGTCACATGGACATCGTGCGTGCCGATGATGCGCATCTTGTCGTGCTCGGCAGCTATAGCGCCGGAACAAGCGTTGACCCGATGCCCTTTGACGTGGACCTACTCGTCCAGATGAAGACATATCGTGCCAACGGCTTTGGTCCTGAGTTTCGTCGGACCCTCCGCAGAGTGCTCGCCGCCCGGCACGAGCGCCAGCTGGCTCTGCCCGGCCTTGATGATCTTGCTGGGCAAGGTATCAGAGCGTCTGAAAGGGCTCTCCTGGTGGGTGCGGCCATGCTCGAAGGGCTCGACGCCGAGACGCTCAGCCGCTTGCGTGAACGGATCGCGGAAGGTATGTCCCTCACCGACGTTCCGATTAGAGCACTGCGCAACCCGGGGAAGGTCCTGGGCGAACTGACCCAGACCGGGCAAGTCGCTCGTGTCACCAATCACGGCAAAATCGTGGGTTGGTTGATGCCGGCGACGGAGGCCGAACAACATCTCGACGACCTGCTCAAGCAGGGGCGTCTGCGACGTGGAACGCCGGCTCCGATCGAGCCCATCGACATCGATGGGCTCGAGAGACCGCTGAGCGAAGCTCTGACTGAGGCGCGAGATGGAGAGCGCAGTTGATCTATCTGGACTCCTGCGCGCTGGTCAAGCTGATCGTCCGAGAGAAGGAGACAGACGCCTTGGTCGCCTTCCTCGAAGCGCGCCCCGAGCAAAGGCACGTCACCTCGGAGCTCGCCATAACTGAAGTAGCGCGAGTCATCCGGCGAGGTCGTTGTGGTCCTCAAGGACAGGCTCTTCTGGACGAGCCTACATTTGCCCGGCTGCTGGAAGCCGCCGAGAAGCGTCTTGACGCGACTGACCAGCTGGCTGTCGACGCCGCTGTGCTCAAGGCGGCGGGGGCTCTGGAGGAGTTCAACATCCGTTCTCTGGACGCGATTCACTTGGCGAGTGCGATGGTCCTCGGACCGTCGCTGACCAGCTTCGTCACCTATGACGACAGGCTTCGTCAGCATGCAGAGAACCGCGGACTCCAAGCGACCTCTCCCTCGTGATCATGCTTCCACCTCAGCCCGAGGCGAATGCATGATCACGAGGAGCTCATCCGCGAGGTCACGGCACTGCAGGAGTCGGTGAATGCGCTCATCGCCCTACTGCCGACGCAGACGGGTAAGCGATTGAGGGTCGTCGATAGCAAGGCGATCTGACGAAGGACCGTTCGGGTCCCGCCGCGGTGACTGGCGAGACCCGAACGGTCCTTAACACGATCAGGACTCGCACTGGCAATCGTGGAACGGACAGTTGTGCGCACTGTGTCACTCGTCCGCATGACCGGCGAGATGCGTCCGAGACCGTTGCTGCTGTGTGACTGGCAGCTTGCTGCGCATGCCTTCCCACTTCGGTGACACAGCTCTTGACGAGCAGACGTGCCCACCCATGCCTCCAACACGCCAGGCTCGGTGGAACGTGACCTCGTCGGACATCGCGACGATCGTGTGCCCAACCTGCGACGCCCCGCGCCATTCCCTGTGCCGCACGCTGCGAGACCGTCCGACCACGGCGCTGCACCGCGGCCGCACCCTGCGCTACCTCAACACCCGCTTCGCCCTCGACCTGCCCGAACCCCACCACCGGGCCGCGCAGCGGCGCAGCGGCCCCGTCCTCGACGGGGCGGGCCTGCGCGCCGTGCGAGTGCCGCATCCACAGCCGTGGCGGTTGCCCCTTCACGAACTGTCGGACCTGGTCAACGTCAGTTTCCTGGACCTGGCGACAGTGGTGACCGCGCAGGCGTGCGGGCTGCGCCGCACCGGTCTCGACGATTTGCTGTACGGCCCGGACCGTATCGAGCAGAGCATTGACGCCCTCACCTACGCGCTGAATGACCGGCAGATCAGACGCGAGATGCTCGTCCTGTCCGGCCGGAGCGATGAGAGCGCCGAGTCGCTGAAGGCCCAGCAGGATGCGGTCTGGCGGCAGTTGCGGGAAGCGGAGCGGCGCCTGAAAGCCCAGCGCGTCGAGGAGCTCACCACCGCGGGGGTGCTGCCGTTTCCGGCCGCCACCGACGACTCACGGCGCGTCGCACGTGCCTGGCTCGGCCGCTACCTCAGTGCCGAGAAAGACGCCCTGGTCCTTGAGATCGCGACCGCGGCGGGGGTGCCCGCTTCGGCAGCTGCGCCGATCCGGACTATCCAGGACAAGATCACCCGATGCATCGACAACGGGTGGCTCATCGCCCCGCTCAACGACGCCGTCCGCGCCGTTCTCGCCCTCGACGAGTCGGCGTTTGCCAAGCTGCTGCTCGCCGATGCCGGCGGCCAGGACGAGCGCGATGACGTTTTGTGTCATCCGCTAGTGCTCAACCGCTGGCGCGATCAGCTCAACGAGATGCTGCGTGCCGTCGCCCCCAGCGCGGGCAACCCGCATACCAAAAACCTCACCGACCTGACCCGCACACCCACCGCCCGCACCACCGTACAGCTGGAGCAACTCAACGCCCGACGGAGGCTGTTCGCCGCGCTGCTTCAACGCCGGGCTGAAGCCGTACGTCTGATCACCACGCTCAACGACGGCCTGTCGCTGGCCGAGCGCACCGATCCCAGCCACGCCCTACTCAAGAGGGCCGGCGATCAGGCCTACGACGAGCTCGTACGCCGCCACCCCGACCTCTACCAGCGCATCCGCACACACCTGTCACGGTTCGAGACACCCTACGGCCGCCTGCAGATCCCCGGCTCGCGCACCCAGCTGCGTGAGCAGCTCTTCAAGGAACTCGACCGCACCGCCATGCGGACCCCGGCCGGGGTGCCCGGCCGTCAGTGAACCAGTGTGATGCCGAGCAGGCCCGGCGCCGCGGCCTGGTCTGCGCTCCTGCCGCTCGCCGGCCAAGGGGGCGCGGACCGGGCCAGATTGGCAGGGGGCGGGATCGTGTCGGCGGCGGGCGGTACTCGGCTGGCGGTGCTCTTTCGCGCCTCCTCCTTCGGGGGCGCACTGGTGCAGTGCGTCAACGATCAAGGGGGATCTATGGAGTTGGGGCCGACCGAGCTGTCGGATGCGATCAAGGCGGTGCGTGACGGGCTGGCCGCAGCCCAGTGCGACGGGACGGGCTCGCCGATCCGGTTTACGGTCAAGGACGTCGTCCTCGATCTGGGGATCGAGTTGCGGCACACCGCTTCGGCGGGCGGCGGCGTGAAGGCGTTCGTCGTCTCCACGGACGCGAAAGGGGAACGCTCACAGAGCGCCACGCACCGCATGACGGTCACCCTCAGCGTCGCCCCTCACGCGGACGGGAGCGACCTGGAGATCGGGGACACGGCGGGCGGCCGCGGCGGGTCCCTGGCCGGACTGGGCCTGGACTAGACGCCACGCCGATGATCGGGGGATCGGAACGGCGCACCGTCGAGGTACAGGGCACGGGCAGTGGTGAGGAGTCCTACGGCACCGGCTACCTCATCGCCCCCGGCCTGGTCCTGACCGCCCTGCACGTCGCCCAGCCCACACCCCGCCAGGTGCGGGTCCGCGACCTGGTCCACACCGAGTTCACCAAGGCCCGCGTGGTGTGGAGCGATCCTCGACTGGATGCGGCGCTGCTGGAGGCAGACCGCAACCGGGTCGGCGCGGGGATGACGACGGTGCGGTTCGGCGAGCTGGTGTGCAGCGACCCGGGTCACCGCCCGCACTGCACCATGTCGGGTTTCCCCAAGGCCATGCGCCGCAAAGCCGGCTCGGATCCGGAGCGGCTCGTCGACGACCTGAAAACGGTAGACGGAACGATCGCACCGCACACCGGATCACGCTCGATGCTGTACGGGTTCGAGGTGGCAGGGTCGCTGCCCCGCTTCTACGAGAACTGGCAGGGGCTGTCCGGAGCCGGGGTTACCTGCCAAGGGCTACTGATCGGACTGGTGCGTACGGTCGACAAGCAGTGGGATCGCAGCCTGATGGCCCTGCCGGTCTCCCAGCTGCTGGCCGCCGACGGCTTCTGCAGCGCGGTGGCCGGGCACACCGGCATGCTGCCCCGGCTTCAGGCCGCCGACCTCCGGCCGCTGCTGCACGGGCCGCCCGAACCGGTGCTGTCCTCCACCTACTTGCTCGACCCGCATGCCCGCACTGTCACCCTCACCGGCATGTCCCCCTTGATCGGCGAGATCGCCGCCTGGTGCCGCACGGCGCACCGGGTGGACGTCGCCGCGCTGACCGGGTTGGGCGGCACCGGCAAAACCCGGCTGCTCGCCGAGGTGTTACAGCGCCTGGCCGCCCCCCTGCCCGAGGACGCTGACCGGCGTCCGTGGAGCGGCGGCTTCCTCACCGACCGGCCGTCCTCCACCGGCTACCGTCTGCTCGCCTCCTCCCGCTATCCGCTGCTGGTGATCGTGGACCTGGCCGAGAGCCGGGATGGTCAAATTGCCGACCTGCTCGCGGCCCTGGCTCCGCAGCATGACGGCCACACGGTGCGAGTCCTTCTCCTGGCCCGCCGCCGGGACGGCTGGTGGCCGTCCAAACAGCGCGAACTGCGCGCCCTGCATGCCGGCCCCGCCACCCATGCCTTCGCCGTCTCCCCCGACGACGCCTATGACGGCCTGCCCGGTGCGGACATTTACGAGAGCGCGAAGGCGGACTTCGCGCACCGGATCGAACAGCTCCGCCTTGCCGGGCAGGCGGACGAGAGCTGGCGGGAGGGCGCGCTCGCGGATGCGCCCAACGACTACGGCGCCCGCCTCGCGAACTCGGGTCCGCATCCGGTTATCTACCACCACATCGCGGCCCTCGCCGACGTCCTGGTCCACGCCAACCCGACCTTCGCCGACCGTGACCATCCCCTGGACGTGCTCCTGGCGCACGAGGAGAACTACGTCCGCAAGATCGCCGAGGTCCGTCTCCCGCAGGGAGCGGTGGACACCAAGCTGATCCGCAGTCTGATCACCGCCCAGTTCCTCGCCGGGGCGGCCACCGCCCGCGATGGGCAGGCCGTCATCCGCGCCGGGTACGACGCCCATCACAGCGGCTACGGCCCTTCGGCCCCACCCGACCAGCGAATCCTTGCCGCGTTGGATGACATTCTCACCGCCGCTTACCCCAGCACCGACGGCGCCCACTGGGGTGCGGTCGGCGAGCCGCTGGCCGCAGCCCTGCTCACCGAGGTCGAGATCGACAGCGGACACGAATTCGTCGAACAGTTCCTTCAGCATGAAACCCTCAAGGTCGAGCAGCGCACCCAGACCCTCCACGTCGTCGCCCGTGTTAGCACCAAGGACCCCGCGCTTGCCGAGGGAGCCCACCGCGCGGTGGCCGCCGCCCCCGACGAGCTGCTGCCGCTGGCGGTTGGGGTCGCCGCTGAACTGGACACCGACGATGCCGCCCACTGGCTGGACGGAACCCGGCACGCGGTCAGTGTCCGCGCAGCCGAGCCCGGCGCGGACACCGCCGTTTATGAGCGGGCGGCCGACCTGGTGCAGCGTGCCCAGGACTGCGTGGCCGCCGAAATCAGCCCCACCACACTCCTCGACAACACCAACACCGGCACGGGCGTGGGGGACGCCGAGGTGTCAGGCGGCAGTGGGCTACCGGACTGCCGCCACTACATCATGGTCAAACCGGCCGTGACCTGGCCGGTCAGGGTGCTGTTCACCACGGTCAGCATGCTCTACCTGCTGGCCATCACTGCCTCCACGGTCGGCGTCGCCTACTCCAACGGCTTGGGCGAAGGATGGGTCGGCTGGCTCTATATCCCCGCGCACGTCGGCTTCAGCATGATCTTTGCCGCGTACTGGGGCAGCGGCCGCTTGGACTGGACAGCCGGGGCGACCTGGATCGGCCCGCCACTCGTCGTGCTCATGGACGTATGCCTGGGCACCCTGTTCCACGACGCCTGGCCGCTGCCCAGCCACTTCCCTCCGGCGTGGCTAGTGTGGCTCGCATTCTGCGTCCCGGGAATCGCTTGCCTCCCCTTCACCTGGCGCATCTGGTTCGGCCGACTCCAGCCCCGCACGCCCATTCCCGGCGAGGCGCCCTCGCTCCGCAACGTCCCCTGGTAGTCGACCTTTCGGCTTTGCCAGCCGGGGCGTCGGTGTACGAGGCGCTCGGGCGCGGAACCGCCAAGTCACCCGGAAGGCAGGGACCATGCTGGCGCCGGCCGGTTCGGGAGCAGGGCCTGCCCCGGCCTACGCCCTCTTTCTCGCCCGCGGGCAGCGGGCAGGAGAGGGTCGGATGCTCGAATGTGGCACAGGTGTCCGAGCCTCATTTCCCCTTCGGGTGGGCTTGGGGGCCCTCACATCAGCGCTCGGTGCCGGGACGCTCGTGGCTCGTACACAGGGGATCCAGGAGCTCGCCGAGCGGAATACCGAAGGCGTGGGCGAGGGCGTGCCAGGTGCCCAGCGATCCGATGGTGCGGCCCTGCTCGACCTCGATGAGGGTGCGGCGCGACAGGCCGCTGCGGGCGGCGAGCTCGTCGTAGCTCCAGCCCCGGTCGGCACGGTGCCGGGCCAGGGCCTGCCGGAGTGCCGTCGGGTCGGGGTCCGGCGGCGGAAAGATCGTCACCCGACCATCCGACGGTGCAGACCCCTGCCCTGACAGTGCAGACCTCTGCCCTATTTTGTGGCGATACAGGGCTAGCCTGTAAGGGCAGAGGTCTGCACTACTCTCTCGGTGCGTCGCACGGATCGAAGGCCGGCGGCGATCCATGACGGCTAGGAGGGATTTGATGACCACCACCCTGCCTTCGCGCGCCTGGACGGTCACCATCAGCAGTCCGGCCGGACGGCCCTTGCTGATGTGCAGCGCCTGCCCCGGGCCAGCTCCCGTGGCGGGTGTCCCGCGAGGGAAGGAGATGCGGCGGCATCTGGCGCGCCACGTGCGGGAATCCGGTGTGGAGCCCTACTTGCGGACGTGTCAGTGCCGTGAGCGGTCCTGTGTCTGGCACCGGCGCCAAGGGCCGTGCAACGGCGCTCTGCGGCTGGTGCTGATCCGGGCGGGCCAGGGCCGGACCTGGCACCTTGCCGACACCTGCGCCGCCTGCGCAACCGCGATTCCGCAGGCGGCGACCGTCCCGGAGCCCGCTGCGTCGCGTGCCCACACGGCTCGCGACGCCCCGGCGGCCGGCGTCTTGTTGGTACTGGAGGAGCCTGGCGAGTGGATCGAGTCGCTGTGAACACTGCCGGATCGCGGCTGTGCCGGGAATCAGGATGGCCTTGCCGGGGTGTCGGGCCCCGTGCCGGCCGGTGGTGCTGCTGCGTACCACGGGAACGGCGGGGGTGATTGTCACAGGCTCTCGCTAACCTCCTTTGAGCTGAGCGGTGTTGGACGGACAGGGGGTTCGATGGTGCGGATGGACGGCGGCCGGGTGGCAGCCCGCGGGTTTCAGTACCAGTACCTGCGCACGCTCGAAGCGATGTTGACCGCAGCAGATCAGGAACGGGTCCACGGCTGCCGGATCGAGGGGCCCGCGGACACGGCCTCGGTTTCGGCCGTCGATGTGGTCGACTTCGACCTGGTCGACAGGGACGGCGACTGGTCTGCAAGGTGGAGGCCGAGCGGTACGAGCTGATCACGGCTGCGCTGCCCGACCGCAACTGCCGGGCCCTGGCCGCGATCCTTGATGCTCCGCCTGCCGGCCCTGGTCAGCTCAGGTCGCAGCTGGCGCAGCTGCTGCAGCGTGCCTCCTCAGCCACGGCCCGCCTGACGGCCCTGTCTGAGCGGGACCTTGAACGCCTGACGCGCGCCCGGCTTGTCGTGGATGCCCGCGAGGCCGAGGGCATCCGCCGCGACCTGCACGAGCGGCTGCGCGATCGGCGGGCCCGCCGTCGTGCCGGCCTCGGCAGCCGCTCGGCGGGACTGATCACCGGGCATCTGGTCGCCGAGATCATGCGCCGGGCGGCCGACCCCAGCCAGGCGTACTGGAGCATCGCCGACTTCACCGACGCCGCGTTGGTGGAGGACGACGTGCTGGTGCGCGCGCTGGGGCGCCAGGACTGGGGCAGCGTGTTCGGCCCGCTCGCGCCCGTGCCCGACATTCCCCGGCCGGTCGTGCTCGCCGAGATCGCGAAAGCCCTGGCCTCGTCCGACCCGCGCGAGCGGTCGGTCAAGTCCTGTGTCATGTTCGGGCTGTCGGGGATCGGGAAGTCGAGCGCGGCCGCCGCGTACGTCGCAGCCCACGCCGACCGCTACGACCTCGTCCTGTGGGCCAAGGCGGAAACAGAAGAGACCCTGACCGGATCTTTCCGGCGTATCTGGGGGCACCTGAACGGGCACACGCACGACGGTCCGTCCTCCGCGAGCACCTCCTACCTGCGCGAGCAGGTTCATGAGCTGCTCGCGGCGCTGCCAGGGCGCTGGCTGCTCGTCTTCGACGACGCCACCCCCGCCGGAGTTGATGAGTGGATCCCGCGGTTGGGCCGCGGCGATGTGCTGTTCACCTCGATCGACAGCGCCGGCTGGCACGCCGTGCCCGGCGTCGCGCTGTCCCGGATGAACCACGCGCAGGCCCTCGAACTCCTCACCCGCCGCCTTCGCCTGGACGACCAGATGGCTGCCACCTGGCGCGAGGACCTGGACGCTCTGGCCGAAGCCCTGGAGGGATGGCCCTTGGCCATTGAGCTGGCCTGCGGATACATGCGCACCTGCAAGATCCCCGTCGAGCGTCTGGAACACTTCCGTACTCTCCTGCTCGATCGGGCCCTGGCCGACAAGAGATCCAAGCCGTCCGGCTATCCGCGGACCCTCGCCGCCACCGTCGAGCTGAGCCTGGAACGTCTGGCCCACAACACTGCGGACGCCGGAAGCGAGTTGCCCAGCCAAGTCAGTGAAGTCCTGGGATTCCTGTGCCATTTCGCCGCCCAGCGCATCCCGGTGCACCTGGCGATGGCCTGTGCGTTCATCTCGCCCGACATTGTGCCCGCGGGCAAGGAGGCCGTCGTCCTGGACGAAGCCACTGTCCCGGTACGCGAGATCATCCGGGCGCTGATCCAGGTGTCCTTCCTGCGCTACGACGAGCCGCTCGGCTCCCGCTTCTCTGCGTTCGCTGGCAGTGACGACACGGTGTCGATGAACACCGTCCTGCAGCACCTGCTGCGCCAGCACCTCACCCAGGGCGCCCCGGCGGACGCGGCGCTTTCCCGCGGCGCCTTCCACACCGCCCGCTGGCTCGGTGCGGCCCTCGAATTCGACGACGGCGACCTGGCCTGGGAGATCGCCCCGCACGCGGCGGCCCTGGCGGGCCACGTCCAGGACGGCGAGGTCAAGGACAACCACACCGCGCACCTGATCGGCAATCTCGCCGGATTCGAGTACGTCCAGGGGCGCATGGCCCCGGCGATGCGGCTGCTGCATCTGGAACTCGACTGGCTTGAGGACGTGGCCGACGCGAGCCAGTTGCTGATCGCGCAGACCCGCATCTCACTGGCCCAGATGTACGCGCACCATGACACGTCCGATCCGGTGGGGCAGGCCGTGAGTCTGCTGCTGCCGTTGGTGGAGTACATCGAGCAGTTACCCGGTGAACCCGACGGGGAGCCGGCCGCGGCGCTCTTGGCCACGCAGGCGCTCATCGTCCTGCGTAACCTTGCCGACGCCCACCCCGACGACCCGCGCCTGCGCCCCGGGCTCGAGGCGTTCACAACGCTGACCGACCGCCTGCCCAAGACCGCTGCGGTTACCGAGCACCTTGAGGTCGAGCAGATTGCCCGCCTGTTCGGCGACGGCGATCTGCAGGGAGTCGAACGCCTCGCCCGCAGCCAGCCTTTCCACTCCCCCCACAGCCACGCACGCTCCTTCCACGGCGCGGAAGTCGCACGCCACCTCATCGAGGCGCTCGTCTACCAGCGCCGCTGGCTGGAGGCCGAAGCGGAGTTCGAGACGTTCCTCCCCTACACCGGGGCGCGGTCGCTGTATCGCTCTTCCGTCCAGGACTTCGTCCACAACGTCGGTCTCGCCTGCGCGCTGGTGTGGATCGAGGCCACCGACGAGGGTGCCGCAGGACTGCTGCACCGCGTGCTCACCGAGTGCGGCGTCGAGCATCTCGATGCCGCACTGCGCGAGCACGAGCGGGCCCGGTTCACGTTGCTGAAGGCGGTCGATGCCGCCGCGCGCCATGACGCGGACGCCTTCATCCCTCTGATCGTCGGGCTGCGCGACAAGTCCTTCGACGCCGGCGGCATCCATGCGGCTGCGCCGTGGGAGCAGGTCTTCCGGGCCCTGCTGGGACGGATCACGGCCATGACCAGCAAGCAGATCCACGTCCATGTGCACGCACGGGGCGAGAAGATCTTCGACCTGGAGCGCATGCTCCCTGAACAGAGCGCCTACCTCCGCCAGACCGCCGAGGCCGCGTTGGCCGATGTCCATTGCGCCCTCAGCGGCCAGCCTCCATTCCAGACGCTCGGCGTCATCCGCAATCCGCACAACGACGGTGGCCGCACGGACGGCGGGCAGGGCCCCAGAACACCGATCGTGCTGGTGGAGCCGCGTTACATGCTCACCGCGATGTCCCTGACCGGGGAGCCTGCCATGGAGTACCAGGTTCACCGCATAAGCGGCGCCGGTTTTCGCCGGGTCATCCCTGACGCCATGTTCATCCCCGCGCTTCTTGAGTGGCGGCTGTGCCAGCGCGGCAACCGCATCGAACTACGCGACCAGGACGGGACCGTGTGGGCACGCGCCCTGACGAACCTGCCGCCCCGGTGGCACCAGGCGGCCTCCACCAGCAAACGCGTCCTCGTGCTCTACGGGTTCGGGTTCATGCTCCAAGAACCCCCGGAGCAGCGTGCCGCGTTCGCCTCACCGCAGGCCTTCACGGAGCACTTCCACACCGCCGCGTCCTCCGGACTGCTGACCGCAGCGTTCGTGGCCTGGGACGGCATGCGGCCCCCGACGCGCACCCGCCAGCAGGGCCGCAAGCCCCGCAAGCGGTGACCCAGGCATTCTTACCCACCTGCTCGGGTGGCTGACACACGCCCCGTTCGTGCAGCGGCCCTGGGATGTGTCATCGTCCTCACCACCCGTACTCGGGACTCGCGCTGGTGCGGCATGCGAGATACAGGGCGTCGCCCCGGGGACCGCGCTGAGCAAGGACGGCAACCACGACTTCTGCGGACAGTTTCCACGTGTTGCCGCTCTGCTGACCACGCTACCAGCGCGCCGCGCTCGCGGCCGTGACTACCGTCCAAGACGCCCCTCCGATCGATGGCTTCGCCGAGGTTCCCACCGTCTCCGACTGGTGCCAACGGTGGAACGGTCGACGGCACTCCTTCCGTCACGTTGGTGAGGGCGGGCTCGCCGCCGCGGTACGCGGTCGAGCTGCTGCGGAGAAGGAATCGAAGACCTTCATGGTTGAGCACCATTACTCCGGCTCCCTCCGCCGCGCGGTTCCGCTTTGGTCTGTACGACATCGACGCCGACGGGGCGAGACAGCGCGGGATGGTGATGTCCGGGGTGCCGGTCATCGTGGCCGTGCCGACGCGGCCGCTGAACCCGAGGACTTCCCGCCGCCTGACCGGGAAGCTGTCCGCCGCCCGCGACAACGTCCGTTTCGCCGATAAGCGCATCGCCGACCTCGAAATCCAACTCACCGAACAGAAGCGGGGGACCGCACCCGAGGGATCCAGGGGACAAACTTCTTGACGACCTGACTGGCTTGTCAACCGCGCGGGAGGCGCCAGCGTCGCTTGCGTCTCCCGCAGTAGGTCTCACACCAGACGGCCCGACGACCTAAGGGCTGTCCCGCAACTGCGGTGGAGGACAGCCGCAGCCTCGTCAGATGCTCGGGCTCCTCCACAGATGTCGCTCGTCCAGGGTCCCGAACCGCACGTCTCCACGTGCAAGTTCGACCAGGATGGGCCAGCAGTCCAACAGCTGCTCTCTCGCGTTACGCGATGCGAGGTACTGCACAGAGTTGTAGGGCACGATCAGCAGCCCGTTGCTCTCACGGACCCGCTCCGCGTCGATGGCGAGAGGCGGTTCGTCATCGCGCTGACTGCGCGCGAGGAACCCCGCCGCGAGTTGTAGGGCCTCGTCCTGTTCCATCATCCGTCTCCAGTCCGTCGGCTAGAAGAAGGCACCCTAACCGGCCTGCGATGATCTTGATGTGGCTGGTGTGATCACGGCGTCGGAGCCGTCCTAATCCGGTTGTAACGACAGCCCTCAGGGACGTACGCCAGGGCTGTTCGAGCAGTAGAAGTTGGTCGCGATGGCGGTC
>NZ_JBSFVR010000070.1:0-26546 GCF_053592415.1 Streptomyces sp. NPDC002690
GGCGTAGTAGCCGAGCTTGAGGCCGTGGCCCTTGATAGGAGCGTTCTACGCGCATCCAACAGGACCTTTACGTACGTACCGGCCGCTCGGGGCGTGCGGGACGCCCGCTGCCCTTACCGTGGTGCCCATGGAGATCTTCGGCGTGGACATCGGCGGTTCAGGGATCAAGGGCGCCCCCGTGGACCTGGATCGTGGGGACTTGGCGCAGGAGCGCCACAAGGTGCTGACACCGCACCCGGCGGTACCCGAGGGTGTCGCCGACTGCGTGGCCGAAGTAGTCGGCCACTTCGACTGGTCCGGACCGGTCGGTATCACCTTCCCCGGCGTGGTCACCGACGGCGTCACCCGTACCGCCGCCAATGTCGACAAGGGCTGGGTCGATCTGGACGCCCGCGCGCTCCTTTCCGAGCGGCTCGGCTGTCCCGTGACGATCCTCAACGACGCGGACGCGGCGGGCGTCGCCGAGATGACCTTCGGCGCGGGCAAGGGCCGCAAGGGGACGGTCATCGTGCTCACCCTCGGCACCGGCATCGGCTCCGCCGTCTTCACCGACGGGCAGCTCGTGCCCAACACCGAGCTGGGCCACCTGGAGCTGAACGGCCACGACGCCGAGAAGCACGCGTCGACCAAGGCCAAGGAGGACAACGACCTGAGCTGGGAACACTGGGCGCACCGGGTGCAGAAGTACCTTGCCCACGTGGAGATGCTGTTCTCGCCCGAGCTCTTCATCATCGGCGGAGGGGTGAGCCGCAAGGCGGAGAAGTTCCTGCCGCTCATCAAGCACGTACGCGCGGAAATGGTCCCGGCCCAGCTGCAGAACAACGCCGGCATCGTCGGCGCGGCCATGGCGGCCCGCGCGGCGGGGAAGTAGTCCGCCCCTCCCGGTACGGGCAGGGCCCGGCCCGCCCCCCGGGGGCTCGTGCTCCTTGCTTCTACGCCTGCGGGGTGCGGCGGGCCGTGCTCCGTCCCACGGGACCGCCGCGCACCCCGGAGGCGGGGCGGGCCTTCGCCGGACGAGGGTGCCCGCCCCGGCCGGGCCGGTCCTCCGGGCCCGGGTCGACGCCCGCCTTCCGGTCCCCGGCAGCCGGAGACGCGGCGGGCCGGAGCGCCTTCGCGGCGAGCAGGACCTGCCGTTGCCGCATCTGCCGCACCTTGCGCACCGTTGCGATCACCCCGGCGACCAGGGTGCCCCCGTACAGCCAGCCCGCGTGCACCGCGAGCGCGGTGACGACCGCCATCAGCCGGCCGCCGAACCCGCCGTCGCCCCCGGCCACGGGCAGGACGCCGACCGCGAAGGCGATCGGCACGCTGATCGGCGCGGTCACCAGGTCGGCGGGCCGCACCCAGAGCGCCGTCAGCGCGCTGACGGGCACGAACAGCACCCCGTAGGCGAGCACGGACGAGTCGAACAGCAACCGGACCAGGCAGGCCAGTACGAACATCACCGCGGTGGCGAAGAGCCCCGCACCGACTCCGGTCAGCCGGGGGGCGGGGAGCCTGCGCAGCGCGAGCACCACGGGAGGGACGCTCCGCCGCGCGCCGGGCGTACCGACCACCCGGTAGACGGCCGAACTCTCGGCGAGAGGGGCGCCACCGCCCTGAGGGACCGGGGCCACCGAGGGCTCCTGGGGCTGCCTGCGCTGCGGGGGACGAGTCCTGTGCTGCTCCACCTGGACAACGTAGGTCGCGGAACCGGGTGAATCAGGCATTGAACACGCGCTTTGGCCGAGCTTGGGGCTGCGTTCGACGTCACACGGCCGAATGAGGCCCCTGTTCGGCGTTCGGCTCCGGCGGGAGGCCGCCGCCGCTTCCTCCGCCGCTTCCTCCGGCGCTTCCTCCGGCGCCGTGACGGCACGGTCGGCCCCGCCCGTAAACTGGAGAATCGGTCCACTGCCGGGCCCGGCCCGGCACGCTCCGCCCCTGTGCCCCGTCCTCACTCCAGGAAGTCGCCAACGTGTCGCTCACGATCGGAATCGTCGGTCTGCCGAATGTCGGCAAGTCGACCCTGTTCAACGCCCTGACCAAGAACGACGTACTGGCGGCCAACTACCCGTTCGCCACCATCGAGCCGAACGTCGGCGTGGTCGGCGTGCCCGACCCCCGGCTGAACACGCTCGCGGGGATCTTCAACTCGCAGAAGATCCTCCCCGCCACGGTCGACTTCGTCGACATCGCCGGGATCGTGCGGGGCGCCAGCGAGGGCGAGGGCCTGGGCAACAAGTTCCTCGCGAACATCCGTGAGTCCGACGCGATCTGCCAGGTCATCCGTGCCTTCAAGGACGAGAACGTCGTCCACGTCGACGGCAAGGTCTCGCCCAAGGACGACATCGAGACGATCAACACCGAGCTGATCCTCGCCGACCTCCAGTCCGTCGAGAAGGCCGTCCCGCGCCTCACCAAGGAGTCCCGCCTCCAGAAGGAGAAGGTCGCCGTCCTGGCCGCCGTCGAGGAGGCCCAGAAGATCCTGGAGTCCGGCCAGACGCTCTTCGCCGCCGGCATCACCGCCGCCACCGAGAAGGGCCGGCTCCTCCACGAGCTGCACCTCCTCACGACCAAGCCGTTCCTCTACGTCTTCAACGTCGACGAGGACGAGCTGGTCGACGAAGAGTTCAAGGACGCCCAGCGCGCTCTGGTCGCCCCGGCCGAGGCCATCTTCCTCAACGCCAAGATCGAGTCCGAGCTCATCGAGCTGGACGACGACGAGGCCCTGGAGCTCCTCCAGTCCATGGGCCAGGAAGAGCCCGGCCTCGCCACCCTCGGCCGCGTCGGCTTCGACACCCTCGGCCTCCAGACCTACCTCACGGCAGGCCCCAAGGAGACCCGCGCCTGGACGATCAAGAAGGGCGCCACGGCCCCCGAGGCGGCCGGTGTGATCCACACCGACTTCCAGAAGGGCTTCATCAAGGCGGAGATCATCTCCTTCGCCGACCTGGTCGAGACCGGCTCCGTCACCGAAGCCCGCGCGAAGGGCAAGGCCCGCATGGAGGGCAAGGAGTACGTCATGCAGGACGGGGACGTGGTGGAGTTCCGTTTCAACGTGTAGTTGCTTCGTTGCTGCATGTTAGGCATTTTCCTCGAATATGCAGCTCAGATGGGGTCGGACTCTGGCGGGGCCGACCCCATTCGTATGCCCGTGCTGATGTGTTGCTGACTCTTCAGCCGCTTCGGGGCGGCGTGAGCTTGCCGAGGTCCAGGCTGATCTCGAAGGGCACCCGGCGTTGGAGGGCGCCCCGGAAGATCCCGGCGGGCGCGTACGCGCCGGTGGGTTCGTCGAGCTCGTAGACGTGGACGACGGGTGCCCCGTCCTCGTCCTCGATGCACCAGTAGTGCGGGATGCCGGCCTCCGCGTACTTGCGGAGTTTTACTGTGCGATCGCGATGGGCGGACTCCGGGGAGACGACCTCGATGACGAGCTGGACGTCCTCCGGCGCGAACCAGGTACGGTCGCCGTCGAAATCGGCCGTCGTTACCAGCAAATCCGGCTCGGGGCGGTTGCGCGGGTCGAGTTTGATGGTCATCTCGCGGCTGACTCTGTTGTCGGCGGGCGCCTGCTCCATGAGTGCAATGGTGAGCATGGTGACGAGGTGGCCGTGCCACCATCTCTGGGGCGACATCATGAAGACGAGGGCTCCGTCGATCAGCTCGGTGTGGCGAGGTGCCTCGGGGAGGCGGTCGAGATCCTCCGCGAACCAGCCTTCCGCGCGCGGCGGGCGCATCCAGTCGGGCAGTGCGGTCATGGCCTCACGGTAACGCCTGCGGCCCGGGCCAAGGGCGAGTGGAGTTCCGAGGAAGCGACTCGGCCGTCCGCATCGCCATAGTGTGGATCTTTGCGGCGGCACCATCGTGAACCTCGAAGTGACGAGGTATCCGTCATCACGGCGGTCATTCGGCCGTGCTGAACACGTGCTGGACGCAGCTTTTGCAATGAGGAAGGGCTGCTGGAGTGACCGGATCAGGCGATGGGCTTGCCCGTGTCTCGGGACAGGAATAGGAAAAGGCTCCCCTTGCCGTGTGGGCGGCGAAGGGGAGCCTCGGAGAACCGACCGTCTACCGGATCAGTAGTCGGCCCCGTCGTCCTCGGCCTGTGTGCGGGGTTCGGTGGGCCGGTGTGGGCTGTGCGAGGGGTCCCAGAGGTGTGCAGACGACACGTCGTCCTCGCCAGTCTCCCACTGGCCCCGGTTCCGTTCGTTTGAGCTGCTCTCCGCCGCCCAGGACGTGAACGTGCCCGCGTCGGCATACGGGTCCGCGGCCGTGTCGGTGAACGGCGGGCCCTCGGGAGCTGGAGAGCGGGGCGGCCAGAACCCCGTGGTGTTTCCTTCGTCCGAAGGCCCGCCCTCTGTGTCCTCGTCAGGTGCCAGGCCAAAGGCCCGTCTGATCTCCTCTGCGGCCTCGTCCAGCCCCTCCGCTTTCAGGAACCGCATCACGCGGTGTACCAGCACCGTGTACCCGTCCATGTCCGGCTTGAGGCCCGCAGCCGTCAGCAACAGACGCAGCCGGTCCGGGACCCCCACTTCCTCCTCGCGTTCGAACACCTGCCCTCCAAGGCCGCCCTCGTCCCACAGGGGTCCCCCGACGGTTGCCTCGTTCCGCACGCCCACGGGCGGAACGAGCAGGTGGCGGAAGAGCTCGGGCACTTCCTCGTCGTTGGCCGCCGCCGCGATCTGGGCGAGCGGGCCGATCATGTGGACCGCCTTCTCGATCTCGTTCTCGTGGCGGGCCAGCCACCACACCACCGCGCTGCCCGCACTCTTGAGTACGTCGTCGCCGAGGTAGCGCCGTTTGTTGCGCTCGTGCTGGCGCTCGTACTCCCAGACCTCCTCGTCCTTGCGAAGGTCGTTCAGCTTCCGCAGGCGCTCGCGGTCGGCGGGAGCGAGGGTCAGCGTCACATCGGCCGCCAGCGCCTCCACCCGTTCGTTCCGGTCCGGAAGCAGGATGCCCAACTCCCCCTCCAGGAGGTACTGCGCGAAGCTCGCCCGGCCGGGCTCCTCGTGGCGGGCGACCTCCCGGGCCCGGCTGACGACCGAGGACGCGGCGAGGGCCGGGAACGCGTCGTCGGACCGGCTGGTGTGGTCAGGGAGGGGCTTCCACCAAACGGTGGCGGAGAAGAGGAAGTCGTAGCCGTCCGTAGCGCTCGGCAGCGCCGCGTCGATCACCCGTGTCTCCTGGTACGGCTGCTCCACCGGTGCCGCGGGAGGCTCGGGTTCTTCGGACTCGTACGGGTCGGCCGACGCGCGGCCACCGGTGAGCACCGTCATCACGAGCAGCAGGGAGCCCGAGACCGTGACCATGGACATGAAGCCCCATAACCATGCCGACCAGTGCAGCAGGCTTCCGAGCACAGCCGGTGCGAGGCCGCAGAGAGCGACGAACAGCAAGCTGGGAAAACGGTGTCTCATCGTGCCTCTTCCATGGTCCTTGGTCCGGTGTCGACATGCTCCGGACGTCCGTACTGCACGTGGTCGATGTACTGCCAGAAGAGGACGGCGACTGCCGCCCGGGACGGGTGGATCGCGGACCCCGCCCAGCCGCAGGCGATGGCGTAGAGGCGGTGGAGGGCGGCCGCGCGGCCGCACGTCGCCCCGACCATCACGTCCAGTGCCATCTTCCGTGTTCTGCCGTCCGCCACGGCGTCCAGCCAGCTGCTCACCAACGGGCTCCAGAGCTCGGTCGGAGGCTGGGAGAACACCGTCTTCCAGCCCAGGAACAGGTCCGGCCAGTGTGGTGGGTTCGGTACCCGGTCGCTCCGCAACAGCTGTGTGAGAAGCTGGAGATGGGGCTCCGCTCCGCGCGGGTCCCGATGTGCCCGGTCCCGCAATCGGCCGATCAGCAGTCGGTAGAGCCGGCGGTCACGGCCGACGAGGTCGAGGAGTGCCCCCCGGGCCTCGCGCGCCTCCTCCCCTTTCCGTACGGCCAGGTAGTGGAGCCGTACCACCGCCTGATCCGGGTGCGTCGCGGCGAGACTCCGGGAGCAGGCGACGGTCAGGACACGGGCGAGACCGTCCGACAAGGAGCCGGATCTCACGACGCACTCGTACATCCGCTTGCGGAACCATCCGCCGAACCTCTCGTGGCCGAGACCGAGTTCGAGGGCCGCCACGGCTCTTGGATCACAGGGTGTCCCGGTCGTGCGATCCGCCCAGCGCACCACGAGGGCGAACAGGTGGTCGGGCCGTCCGACGGCCAGGGCTTGCTCACCGAAGTGGACGGCGACGTTCACCCGGTCGTCGGTGGTCAGACCACGCAGCCCGGCGGCGCGACCGATCCAGTCCCTGAGGTCGTCGCGTACCCCCGGGAAGTTCGCCCAGAAGTACGTCCGTACCGCGTCGGCGTAGGCGAGCCGTTCGAAACGGAGCCGTCCGTCCGGATCCCGCTCGATTCCGAGCCCCGTCAACCGCTCTCCGAAATCAGTCCGCGCGAGTTCGGTCGTCGTCTCCTCCTCGTGCCTCACCGTCTTCATCAGGCCGTGCCACGCCTCGTAGACGATGTCGGCGCGGGCCTCCTCGAACATCGCCGTCGCGAGCAGCAGGGTCCGCTCGGGTGCGGTGCGGACCGCGGCCACCTGTAGGCCCACCTCACCGGCACGGTCGGTCACCGCGTGCATCGCCTGGTCGAGCCACCCCGCGAAGTCTGCGCCGAACCGACCGCTGTCGCGAGCGGCCCTCACCAGTCCCGCGAGCCGGGCCAGTTCCCGCATGGGGGAGCGATCACACAGGTGCTGGAAGCCGGCGCTCCCCAGGTCCGCGGGGCGGAAGGGCATCCGGTCCATGCGGAGGTATCGGGTGACGACGGCGATGCCTCGGGGGCGCTCCAGCTTCACCGTGTGCGCTTCGAAGTCCGGTGCATGGGCATGTTCCATGCCCGACGGCAGGACGACGACCATGTGGGCCCCTGCCTCCTGGACCTGTGACCGGCGCACGGCCAAGCGTCGCTGGGCCTTGTCGTACGTCTCCTCGTCGGCGACTCCGGAGAGGTCGAGGAGGAAGCGGTCTCCCTCACCGGGGGTGAACGGGCTCTCGTCCTTGGCCGTGGCGGGAAGCTCCTCGAACCGGACCCCTTCTTGAGCTGCGTACCCGTCCTCACCGAACCCGTGCAGCAGCATGATCGCCGCCGCGCGGCGGCCGCTGCCGGGCGGTCCTTTCAGCAGCACCACCGACCCGGGTTTCTCCAGACGGTCGGCGGCAACGCGGTAGCCCACCGGCGGAACGAACCGGTCGGCCAGGCGCACCCGGTCCTCGTAAGCGATCCGGAGGGACTCGACCCCTTTGCGGATCATCCAGTCTGCGCCTGCGCCGTAGAAGACGTACTGGTGCCCCTCGCCGTTGTTCACCGGGCCGCGCGGATCATTGACGGTGACGCGGTCCTGCTCGGTCATCGTCCGTCGTCCGAGTGCCGGCGCTCGCGTTCGAAGCGCTGATGGACCGTACCGCTGTTGTCGCCCGCTGTGAACTGGACCCCAGTGTTGTCGCCCTCGAAGTGCGGCGCGTTGTACTGATGGCCCCGACCGGTGTTCACCGGCCCCTGTGGCTCGTTGACGAAGGTGCCGGACAGGTCCCCATTGAGGTTTCCGATTCCGCCGCGCACGCGCTGCTCGACGTCGCGCGTCCGCATCCTGGTGTGCCCAGTGTCGCGGGCCGACTTCTCGCGGGACTTCGCCTCCGCCAGCTCTGGCACCGCACGGGCGTTCCGGTCCGCCTCGCCCAGCTCGGGCAGGAGCCGGGCGAGGGTGTCGCCGAGCGCCGTCAGGTCCGACTCGGCGTTGCGGTGGTCGAATCGCCTGTATTGGCAGTCCGCCAGCTCCAGCAGATCCTCCGGGAGGACGGCGCGGTCGATCCTCGTCGCCTTTCCGACGAGCACGGGAATCACCAGGACCCCGCGGTCGAGCGCGGTCCGGATCTCGCGACGGGTCCAGTCCTGCTCGGCTTCGAGGGCGGGTCGACCGTCGGCCCCCCGGACTTCCGCCCAGCGCGGGCCGATCACGGCGAGGAGGGCCTCGCACTCTTGGACCGCCCTGACCAGTTCCGCCGGGAATCGGCTTCCGGGCTCGATCGAGTTGCTGGCGAAGAAGATCCGCTCGGCGCCGAACCGCCGGGCGAGGTCCCGAGCGACCATGGTCGCTGCGGATTCCTCGTCACCTGTGCGGTAGTTGACGAAGACGTCGGGCATGAAGGTTCCCTTCGTGAGAGAAAAACGGGGTGAACGGAACCGGGCGGACCGGGGCTCCGGTCCGCCCGGGCCGTAAGGTCCCGACCGTGTGACGGCATGCCGCATCCACGGCAGGAGGTGCGGGGAGGGAGGGGCGTCGCCCGACGCGTCACTGGCCGCGGGCAGGCCGAAGAGGCCGGGGCGCGATGCGACGCGTCGGGCGGGAATCAGAGGGACCTGCCGGAGATCGTGGGATCCGGAGGGCTGGAGGACCGGGTAGTCCGGCGAGCCGGACGGCTCGAGCCGGTGCCGGTAGTGGGGCCGACGTCAGCCGTGCGTGGGGGCGAGTACCCGTGCCAGCGCCGGTTGAAGATCGCGTACGGCCCGGCTGCTCCGGAACCGGGAGAGTTCCCGCGCGAGACGCCGGACGTCGCTGTTCACCGTCGCCGAGGGCACGGCCGGCATCACCCCCAGGAGATCCCCGGCGATCGCGCACGCGTGCTCGACCTCCCCGGAGGCGGCATGGGCCAAGGACCGGCGGAAGCCGTACCGGGCGCGGGTGCGCAACGCGTGCGCCGGGAGGCGGCGGTACTCCCGGTCGAGTACCTCGGCAGCGGCCCTGGGACGGCCGAGGTCGTACAGGCACCAGCCGGTCGACATCGCCGCCGGATCGCTCACATGGGCGGTACCGATCACGGGCTCGGCGCCGTTGCGAGCGTCGTCGCTGGCGAGCAGTTCCCGCGCCCTGTCGAGGCTGCGGAGGCAGTCGACTTCGTTGCCGACGAGCGCGTGCCCTTGGGCCTCCCGTTGGGCCGCGAGTCCCCGGATGCGCGGCGGGAGTTCGCTGCTTTGGGCGCGGCAGGCCAGGGTGACGGTGCCGACGGCGTCTCCGCCGTACATGGTGACCAGGGCGCGCCTCACCAGTGCGTAGGAACCGAGGTGAGGATCACCCCCGGCGTGCGCCAGCTCGGCGGCCTCTCCCGTCCAGCCGAGTGCCGCGTCGTCGTCCCCTGCTTCTTGTGCCATCCAGCCGGTGAACTCCGCGAACCGCGAGGCGAGCAGGAGCGTGGGTGCCCGGGAAGCGGACCGGGCGTCGGAGGCCAGCCCGGCGACCATGCGGGTCTGCGTCTCCAGCAGGGGCAGCAGGATCTGGGGGGCGGTGGATTGACCGAGCTTCCGCAGCTGGTCGAACTGCATGCGGTAGGAGGTCAGAAGGGGGTTGTCGGCGGAGGGCAACGCCTGGCCGCCGAGTTTCAGGCCGAGGTCGACCAGCGCTCCCGTACCCGCCGAGAGGACCGCCCGGCGCCCGACGAGCCAGCGGCTCGGACCGGCGGGGGATTCGGCGGTGTCCGAGTCCGCCTCCGGGCGTGTGACCAGGCGCTGCAGATCGCCGTCCGCGCCGAGGAAGGCGTCGCACCGCCGGGCCAGTTCGGGGGACGCGGAACGTTCTCCGCGCTCGACCTTGCTGAGGTACCCCTTGTCGTAGTTGAGGGCCGCGGAGAACTCGGTCAGAGTAAGTCCCGCTTCTAGTCGCAAACGGCGAAGTTCCGGGCCGAAACCTAAAGTCGTGCTCATCTTCAACCTCCCCTTGAACGGTGACCGCGAGAGCCGTCTGCCCTCATGGAAGCCGTCATCGGACGATCATCGGGCGACACGAAACCTGACAACGAGCACTTGCTGTAACGGAGTCGTGTCTCTTCGCGTCCGAAGGTGAGTCTGGCATGACGCGTGCTCGGAGGATCGGGGTTCGGCGGTGTTGCCCGTTGCCTCTTCAGTCCTCCGCTGTTCTTCACCCGCCCCTCTAAGTGACCGGGATCGACCATGATCGGTGCAAAGTGATCAATAGTGACGAGATTGTGGACGGAGTCCAGCCGTTCACGAGGTCACAGCGCTCGATCGCGCAGCCGTAGCCGATCTCCTCGGGGCGCTGGGACGGCATCGGTCACCTCTCCGGGTACAGGTCGGTACGGTCGATCCAGGTGGGGGCGACGAAGATGTTGCCGGTGGGGGCTTCTGAGGCTTCCAGCAGGGACCAGGTGCGGGACCCCACGACCAGGTGCCCCCAGGGCGCGGTCCAGTCGAGTTCCCAGTCCAGGCCGGGGCCGGAGACGCCGTAAGTGCGGCCGGCGTCCACTAGCCAGAACTGGGAGTAGAGGATCGCCTGGGCGTGGTCGGCCAGGTCGTCGATGATCTCGGTGAAGTGGGTCGGGGGCCAGCCCGGGGCGTTGTCTGCCGCGGTGGTTCGTAGGCGCGCGGTGAACGGTGGGACGACGGGGGTGCGGGCGCCGAGTTCGGTCAGGGCCCAGCGGATGCCTTCCGGCTCGCTCCAGTCCGGTGGCGTCGCTCGTTGCAGGCAGGCGTGATAGGTGCGGCGCACGGGCTCGACCGCTCCGTCGATCTTCAGGCTCGCCAGGGTCATCGCCGCCCATTCCCGGACAGTCGAGTCGTCGCTGCGCAGGAGGGCGATGAGGACGAGGCCACAGCGCGGGTCCGCCACCTCTTCGAAGATCTCGATGGCGGTCAGCTGCCCGAAGCCGCCGAGGGAGGGCAGTCCGTCGATGAGGGCGGGGATGGCGTCGGAGCCGACTCCGATTAGTTCCGCACGGGCGTCGTACGACGGGCCGGTCGAGTCATCGAGCTGCTGGATGAGTTTCTCGATGTGGGCGGTCATGGGTGGTCCCGTCGCCAGAAGCTGGGCAGCGACCAGCAGAGCATCGAGCGGTCGTCGGGCCACGGGGCGCGGTCCTCGGCCGTCCAGTCCTCGAAGGAGTCCCGGGGCAGATCGATGGGGCGCCAGGCGGGGTCGAGCGGCTCGTTCTCGGCAGGCGGGCGGACGAATCGCCGACCGTGCTCGTCGCAGGCGCCGAAGTCCTGGTAGTTCCGCTGGGCCTCGATCAGGGAGACCTTGTTCGCCCCGCCTGCCATGGTTGGCCAGCGGAACTGGACCCCGTCGTCCTCCCAGAAGCAGACGGGGCGGATCTCGTACGAGTCGGGCATCGCGTCCAGCACGCGGTGTCCGCAGCACGGGCAGGGGTAGGAGTCGCTCACTTGCGCAGTCTCCTCGGAGGTCCCGCCGGTGTGCCGTGCATTTCTCTGCCTGGGGTGCCTGGCCAGTCCGCAGTCAGTCCGCACGACACCCGTAAACGGCCGTCGGGAGCCAACGCGTGCCAACCGGAAAATCCCAGGTCAGAGCCCTGTGTGAGGCTCCGCCGCAGTCAGGATCAGCCCGCAGACATTCCGTTTCAACGTGTAGTCACGTCGTCACCGCAAGCCGGCTGGTTCGTCAAGTCTGCGGGTGGCAAGGGGCCGGCTCTTTCGGGAGTCGGCCCCTTGCCGTTTTCTTGTTGGACAGGTGCTGAATGTTCTGATGCATCGCCACCTTCGCCCCCTCGGGTGTCTCGAGTCGCAAGCATTCCGGGCATCGGTAGAGGAGGAGTCCTCCTCGTCGAGGACGTGCGGGAGGAAGGGATCGGGGGCGGCGTCAGCGGCAGGGGCGAGAAGGCGGTCCAGGGCTTCCTGCTCGGTGGCCTGGAAGTTTGTCCTCTGTCTCCATCCTCGTACCGCGCCGTCCGGCAGGCCGACGCGATAATGCTAACGTTGATGTTACTCATGTGAATGTTAGTAACATGCATGGAGGTTGATGGTCGTGGCGGACTTCGTGGGCCGGCGCCAGGAGCTGGCGGCGCTGGAGCGAGAGCTGGGGAAGGTGGCGGCAGGGGTCGGCGGGGAGCGGCCCGGTCGGTGCGTGCTGTTGCGCGGGCGGCGCCGGGTGGGCAAGTCGCGACTGGTCGAGCGCTTCGCGGAGCGCTCCGGAGCCCCGTTCCTGTTCTACGCGGCGACCGGCGCGTCCCCGGTGGACGATCTCGCGCGCCTGGCCAGGGACGCCCAGGCGTCGACGCTTCCGCTGGCCCACCTCGTGGCCGCCTCGCGGCCGGAGAGCTGGGACTCCGCGTTCGACGTGCTGGCCGCAGCGCTGCCCGCCGACCGGACCAGCGTGGTGGTCATCGACGAGGTGCCGTATCTGATGGACGCCGGCGGCGCCTTCGAGGGGATGCTGCAACGGGCCTGGGACCGGGTACTGGAGACCAAGCCGGTCCTCCTCGTCCTCATCGGCTCGGACCTGTCGATGATGGAGACCCTGAACGCCTACGGGCGCCCCTTCCACCAGCGGGGCCGGGAAATGGTTCTGGGGTCGCTGAACCCTGCCGAGGTCGGACAGATGCTCCAACTGGAGCCGGCGGAGGCCTTCGACGCCGCTCTGGTCACCGGCGGGCTGCCGCTGATCTGCGCGGAATGGCCGCGAGGTGCCGGGCTCTGGGACTTCCTCGGCGAGGCGCTGAGTGACCCGCTCTCCGCCCTGCTGGTGTCGGCCGAGCGGTCGCTGGCCGCCGAGTTCCCCCCGCAGGCCCAGGCGCGCACGGTGTTGGGAGCGATCGGCAGCGGCGAGCGGACGTTCACCAACATCGCCCGCGCGGCCGGTGGAATCGGGGCCACACCTCTGTCGCGCGCGCTGGCACTGCTCACGGACAAGCGCGTCGTCGCCGCGGAGCTTCCCGTGTCGCCGCGCCCGTCGAAGGACCGACGCTACCGGGTGGCCGACCCTTACTTGCGGTTCTGGCTCCACCTGCTCGGGCCGTCCATGGAGGAGATCGAGCGCGGGCGCGGCGATCTCACCCTGGCGCGTGTCCGGGAGAACTGGACCAGCTGGCGTGGACGCGCCGTCGAGCCCCTCGTCCGAGAGGCGCTGGCGCGGATACTGCCGGACGACCGGCTGCCCGCAGCCCCTGCGGTGGGTGGTTACTGGACCCGTACCAACGACGTCGAGATCGACATCGTCGGGGCGGACCGGGGCCCCGTCGCCAAGGAACTGCTCTTCGTCGGCTCCATCAAATGGCTGGAGCGGTCGCCCTTCGACCGGCACGACCTGGCGGCCCTCCATCGGCATCGGGCCGCCCTCACCGACGCACCCGTTCCCGTCGTGGCGGTCTCGCGCAGCGGAGTCGACTGCACGGGAGTCGATGCCGCCTACGGTCCCGGCGATCTGCTGACCGCCTGGCCCGTGTGAGGGGCGGAACGCAGAGGGTGCCGGAGGGGTCTACGGGGCGAGCGCCGTGGTGATCTCGGGGGTGAGGGGACGTCCGGCGAGGACGTGGCGGATGGCGTCGAGGGGGACGGGGCGCTCGTAGTAGTCCTCGAAGTACGACTGGACGGCCTCGGGGGAGCGGTCGGTGAGGAGGCGGAAGAGGTAGGCCGAGCCGTCCGGGTCCTCGACGCCGGGCGGGAAGTCGATGGCCGAGCCGGTCCGCCACTGTGTGTCGTCCAACGTGCGCCACAGGCAGGTGGTCACGCGGGGGACGTCGATGTCCTCCTCGCGGAAGGCGGGTTCGTCCAGCAGCGGTCTCAGCACGGCGGGCACCTCGTCGATGACGCCGGGCCAGACCTCCTCGTCGTCCGTCGCGTACGGGCTCATCCTCGACTCGTGGTCGAAGCCGCGTATGAGCACGCCGGACGGGGTGAAGAGGACCGAGAAGTCGTCCCCCGAGCCGTTGTCCATCAGGGCGGCCTCTTCGCCGGGGCCCCAGTTGGCGTGGAAGCCGTAGCAGCAGTACTGCGGGTCGTCGCCGATTGTCGCGTCTAGGACGGCCAACGCGCGCAGGTGGGAGCGGAGTTCGTCGGGGCCGGGGAGACGGGCGGCGGTTTCGCGCAGAGTGCTCATGACGTCAGGGAAGCAGCAGCCACTGACAGTGGCCCGGCCCGGCCCGGCCCGGTCGGAGGGGAAGCGTGCCGAGAGCCCGGTCCGTGACGAGGGGCGTACCCGGGGCTTCAGGCGGAGGACTTCGGCCCGTCCGCACCCCGGCCGGTCGCCCCGACGGCCGGAACGCCCAGCGCGAGCAGCGCCGTGTCGTCGTTGACGCCCTCGCCGAAGCTGTCCAGCAGGCCGGTCAGCGCGGCGATGACGGCGTGGGCGGGTTCGCCGGCCCGGCTCCGGGCGAAGTCGCGCAGCGCCTCGTCGCCGTAGAAGCCGGTGCCGTCCGGGCCGGTACGGGCCTCGGTGAGGCCGTCGGTGTAGAGGAGGAGGGTGTCGCCGGGGGCGAGCCGGGTGTCGGCGGTGACGAACTCCGGATCGGGCAGAACGCCCACCAGGAGGCCGCCGGGGGTGGGCAGGTAGTCGGCGCGGCCGTCGGCGCGCAGGACCAGCGCCGGCGGGTGACCGCCCGACGCGAGGTGGACGTCGACCTCGCCGGCTGCGGGGCCGGGTTCGAGTACGCCGAAGACGGCGGTGCAGTAGCGGGGGTCCGGGCCGCCGGAGTAGCGCTCGTACAGCACCGTGTTGAGCGTGGAGAGCGCCGATACGGGATCGGGGTCGTGCAGGGCCGCGGCGCGCAGGGTGTGGCGGGTCAGCGCGGTGACGGCGGCGGCCTGGGGGCCCTTGCCGCACACGTCGCCGAGGAAGAAGGCGAAACGGGTGGCGTCGACCGGGAAGACGTCGTAGAAGTCGCCGCCGAGCCGGTCGGGGGAGGCGGTGTGGTAGTGCGCGGCGGCCTCCATGCCGGGGACCGGCGGCAGGGTGTCGGGCAGCAGCGCCTGCTGGAGCACCGCGAGGGCGTCCTGGAGCCTGGCGCGGTCGTCCTGGGCGCGCCGGGTGGCTTCCTCGGCCGCTCGGCGCGCCCGCAGGAGTTCCTCCTCGTAGCCGCGGCGGTCACGGGAGTCGAAGACGGTGACGCGGATCAGCAGCGGGTCGCCGGCGGCGTCGTGTTTGACCACGGCCGAGACGAGCACCGGCATCCGCCCCCCGTCGGACTGCCTGATGTCGAGGGCGATGCCGCCGAGCCGGCCGCGCATGCGCAGCAGCGGGGCGAAGTGCGTCTCGTGGTACAGCCTGCCACCGACGGTCAGCAGGTCGACGAAGCGCATCCGGCCCACCACCGCCTCCCGCGCGAGGCCGAGCCAGTCCAGCAGGGTGGTGTTGATCTTGGCGATCGTGCCGTCCATCAGCGTGGACAGATATCCGCACGGAGCGCTCTCGTACAGTTCCTCGGCGCTGGGCTCCAGGAGCGCCGTGAACGCGTCGGCTCCGGGGGACGGATCCGGTTGCGGCCCCGCCCGGTCCGTCATCCCAGGCCGGCCAGGAACTCGGTGATCGCGGCGTTGGTGGCGTCGGGCGCCGACAGCTGGGGGCAGTGGCCGGTCGCGTCGAGCGTGACCAGGACCGAACCGGGAACGGCGCGGTGGACGTACGCGCCGACCTCCGGCGGGGCGATCATGTCCTGGGCGCATTCCAGGACCAGCGTCGGCACCGTCACGCCCGCCAGGTCGGCGCGGCTGTCGGACAGGAAGGTGGTGCGGGCGAAGACGCGCGCCATGTCCGGGTCGGTCGCGCAGAAGCTGTCGGTCAGTTCCTGGCCCAGAGAGGGCCGGTCCGGGTTGCCCATGATCAGCGGTGCCATCGTGGCGGACCAGCCCAGATAGTTCAGCTCCAGCGAGGCCAGCAGTTCGTCGATGTCCTCGGCGCTGAAGCCGCCCCGGTAGCCGTCCTCGTCGATGTAGCGGGGCGAGGGGGTGACCATCACCAGCGCGCCGATCCGGTCGGGTGCCTCCCGCGCCGCCAGGACCCCGACCATGGCGCTGACCGAGTGCCCCACGAACACCGCCCGCTCCAGATCCAGCTCCTCGCAGACCTCCACCACGTCCTGGGCGTACCCCCGCATGGACGAGTAGCGCTCCTCACTCCACTCCGAGAGGTCGGAGCCGCCCGACCCGACGTAGTCGAAGAGCACCACCCGGTAGTTCTCGGCCAGAGCGGGCACGGTCAGGCGCCACATGTTCTGGTCGCACCCGAAACCGTGCGCCAGCACCACCACGCGCCCCCGCGGGTTGCCGGTGACGGTGACGTTGTTCCTGCGCCGGATGTCCATGTCGGCCATCCTCCCAGCACCGGCGGCAGGCTTCGACCCGGAAAGCGCGGGAGTTCCGGTGGACCGGGCAGCCCCGGGCGGAGTCCTTCCTGCCGTTCTACCGAACCCCCAGCTCCGCGATCCCCGCCGGCTTCGCCGGGTCCGCCGATACCACCGTCACCCGCACCTCGCGGGCCGTCGCGCCCGGGGCGTACGGGTGCCAGGAGCGGCCGTCCGCCGAGGTCTCCACGGTGTGGGCGGCGGGCGGTACGGCGCTCCACACCGGGTCCACCGAGGTGATCCGCAGCGCGTGGTCCAGCCGGACCGTCAGGGTGCCGGTGGCCCCGTCCGGTGACCATGCGGTGGCGGGGGAGCCGTCCACCGCCGCCTCGGCGTAGAGCCCGGGGGACTCGGAGTCGGCGGTGGCCGGGCGGCAGCGGGCCAGGTCGTCGGTGGGAACGGGACCAGGGCGGAGGGTGGGAACGGGACCAGGGCGGAGGGCCGGAGCGGGACCAGGGCGGAGGGCGGGGGTCAGATCAGGGCGGCGGGTGGGGAGCACCAGGGTGCCGGACAGGCGCCTCGGCCCCGCCGGGGTGTGCACGGTGAAGGGCGCGCCGGACGTCAGCCGGACCGTGGTGGTGGCGGGCCCGAGCGCGACGTCGTAGGTGCGGCCCCCGTACCGCAGCCCCTTCAGGGTGACGCCCGCGCGCAGTTGGGGCGGCAGGACCGGGTCCAGCCGGATGCCGTCCTCGCGCAGCCGCAGTCCGGTCAGACCGTGGGTGAAGACCTGGAGGAAGCCGCCCTTGCCGGTGAGGAAGTCCTCGGCGGGGAACCCCGACAGCGGGTCCGAGGCACCGGACTTGGCGCCGCGCGCCTCGGAGAACAGGCCGAACGGGCCGCGCATGAAGGGGCGTACGGAACGCTGGAGGTAGGTGTACGTGACGCATCCCGGCTCCCCGATGGCGGCGGCGTCGATCGCGTGCACCGAGTCCGTCATGGCCGGGCCGTCCGGATCGGTGCGGGCGGCGTAGAAGTCGAGGGTCGCGGCGGCGGCGCCCGGCTCCATGGGCCACTCCAGCGGGTATTGCAGCAGCACCGTGTCGGCCTGCTTGATCGTCGAGCCGGTGTACCCCGCGTACTGGAGGTAGATCCGGCGCTCCGGGTCGTACGGGATGCGCAGCCCGTCCGCGACCCGCTGCCAGGCGTCGGGGGCCGGGCGGCCGAGGAGGGCCGCGGCGCGTACGGCTTCGCGCAGGGCGGTCGCGGCGACCGCGTTGGTGTAGACCCCGTCGGTGACGCCGTTGCTGTACTCGTCGGGACCGGCGACGTTCACGATCGACCAGCTGCCGTCCGGGTTCGCGGTCGCCCGGGAGGCCCAGAAGTCGGCGATTCCGCTCAGCAGTGGCCAGCCCCGCTCCGCCAGCCAGGCGCGGTCGCCGGTGGCCAGCCAGTACTGCCACACCGCGATCGCCACATCGCCCTGGAGGTGGTTCTGGGTGAGGCAGTGCGGCGGGTCCCAGCTCTGGCACTCGGAGTCGAGACGGCCCCGGCTCGCGCTGGTCCACGGGTAGAACAGCCCGTCGTACCCCAGCTTCGCGGCGTTCGCGCGGGCCGCGTCCCGGGTGCGGTAGCGGTACTCCACCACGGTGCGGGCGAGCTCGGGGCGGGTGGCCAGCAGCCCCGGGTACATCCATGTCTCGGCGTCCCAGAAGATCATGCCCGCGTAGTTGTCGCTGGTCGCACCGGCCGGGGCCACGCTGTCCGAGGCGCCGGTGCGGGTGGCGGACAGCAGCCCGTACTGGGCCGCCCGCAGCCACCGCTGGAGGTCCGGGCTGCCCGGCACCAGCACGTCGGACGACCAGTCGCGGCGCCACACGGCCGCGCTGTCGGCCAGCACCCGCGCCCAGCCGCGCCCGGCGGCCCGCCGGGAGGCCGCGCGCGCCGAGGCGAGCGGGGTGCGCGAGGTGAGGGCGGTGTCGACGCCCACGTACTTCTCGACGGTGTACGACCGCCCCGCGCGCACCCGCAGGTCCCGGACGAGCCCCGGGCCCGCGTCCGGCCGCAGGGTCTGGACGACCGCGCCGTCCACTCCGGTGCCGTGCGTGCGGAAGGTCCCGTCGGCCGCCACCGTCATCCGGCGCGCGCCCCGCCCGTCGAGCCGCCCGGTGACCGTCGCGGTGCCGGTCCACCGGGGCGTCAGCGTCAGGCGTACGGCACCGGCGTGCACGTCCGAGCGGTCCGTGAGCACCTCGTACACCAGGTCGGTGGCCCTGCCGTCCGCCGTGGTCCACCGCAGGGAGGTGCGGACCAGCCCGCAGCCGAGGAAGAGGGTCTGGCGGTAGTCCGAGATCCGGCCGGGCGGGGTGTCGGCGCCGAAGGTCTCCGGTCCGACGCGGAGGTCGAGCGGGGTCCAGCTCGGCAGCGCGGCGAGCACCTCGCGCCCCTCGGTGGTGCCGGGCTCGGACCCGTACAGCCCGGTGACGAACGCCCCGTCGTAGCGCGGGGTGTACAGCGGCCAGCCGGTCTTCTCCGGGCGGACCGCGTAACCGGCCCCGGCCGGCGGGACACGGTGGCCGAGGTAGCCGTTGCCGACGTACGGGTCGTACCCCTCGGCCTCGCCGAAACGGGTGGAGGTCATTTCCCACGCGGCGTCAGCGACGCCTGGAGGGGCGGCGGTCCGGGCGTCGCGTGCCGCGCAGGAAGAGGGGGCCGCTCCGGCTCCGTGGGCGGCCACGGGTCCCGGGGCTACGATCAGGGCCGAAACGGTGGCCAGGCAACCGACGAGGGAGGTGCGCGCATGTCTCACCCGTACGAAAATAGGGACGCGACCGGCGTGCGCCCGGCACGGCGCGCCTGACGCCGCGCAAGGCGAGCGGGCGGCCGACGGGCCGTCCTCCGAACGGAGCAGCCGGGCCGTGGGAGCCCCGGTCCGGCGCGTGAGAAGGCGGGGACCATGTCCTACCCGGAACCGGTGTACAAGGACGGCCAGGGTGTCGTCAGCGCCACCTACCGGCCGGCGGGCGCCGCCGCCGAACTGGCCGCCCCGAACGGCAACCGCACCCACTACCTGGCCAAGGGCACCGCCACGGACGGCGCGTTCGGCCTCTACCGGGTGGACATGGCACCCCGGGCGGGCGGCCCCGCCACCCACTTCCACCGGGCGATCTCCGAGTCCTTCTTCATCCTCGGCGGCACCGTGCGGATCTACGACGGCGAGCGGTGGATCGACGCCACCGAAGGCGACTTCGTGCACGTCCCGCAGGGCGGACTGCACGGCTTCCGCAACGACGCCGACGCGGACGCCTCGATGCTCCTGCTCTTCGCCCCGGGGGCCCCGAGGGAGGAGTACTTCGAGAAGGTGGCCGAGGCCGTCCACTGGTCCGAAGAGGAGCGCGCGGAGTTCTTCATCAAGCACGACACCTACTGGGTGGGCGACTGACGCACCCTCACGCGGCCATCCCCGTCTTGAGTCCGGCCCCGCACACCGGGACGACGACGGTCCCCCGCGTCCACCCGCCGACCGCCGCCCAGCAGGCCACGGCCGTCGTCTCCGCGTAGAGCCCGCGCCGGGCCAGGTCCCGTTGCGCCTCGCGGATCTGCTCCTCCGTCACCGTGAGGAAGGTGCCGCCGGACTCGCGTACGGCGTGCAGGATCTGCGCCGCGCGCGGCGGGTCCGCGATGGCGATGCCCTCCGCGAGGGTCGGCGCCGGGGTGACCGGGCGGAGCGGTGAGTCCGCACCGGCGTGGAAGGCGGCGGCCAGCGGGGAGACCGCCTCCGCCTGCACGGCGATCAGGGCCGGCCGCCGGCCGATGAGCCCCTGCGCGAGGAGTTCGGCGGTGGCGAGGGCGGCACCGAGCAGCAGGGTGCCGTTGCCGACCGGGACGGCCAGGGCGTCGGGAAGCCGTCCGCCGAGGTCCTCCCAGAGTTCGTACACGTACGTCTTGGTGCCGTGCAGGAAGTACGGGTTGAAGACGTGCGAAGCGTAGAAGGTGCCCGGTTCCCCGGCGGCGGCGCGGGCCGCCAGCGCCGTCGCCGTACGGTCGCCGGGGACGATCTCCAGCCGTGCGCCGTGGGCCCGGATCTGCTCGGTCTTCTTGGCCGAGGTGCCCTCGGGGACGTACACCGTGCAGGGCAGCCCGGCGCGGGCGCAGTAGGCGGCGACCGAGGTGCCCGCGTTGCCGCTGCTGTCCGCGACGACCCGGGACGGGCCGGTGCCGTGCTGGGCCAGACGCCGCGCGAGTTCGGCCAGCATCACCGCGCCCCGGTCCTTGAAGGAGAGCGTCGGCATGAGGTGGTCCAGCTTCGCCGAGACCGTGGCGGTGAGCTCGACCAGCGGGGTGCGCCCCTCGCCGAGCGAGACGGCGGGGTCCGCGAGCGGCAGCGCTTCCCGGTAGCGCCAGAGGGAGTTGACGCGCCGGGCGAGGGCGTCCCGGTCGAGCGGCCCCGAAGGGGTGAAGTCGAGGTCCCACGGACCGCCGCACTCGGGGCAGCACCAGTGCGCGGTGGCGGCGTCGGCCGTGGTCCCGTCCACCGGGCAGCGGTACGGGGGCAGGGGCGGGGTCGGGGGCGCGGTCACGGGCATGGGGCCAGCCTGCCAGCCGGTGGGGGCGGCCCGGGGGCGGCCCGGCCGGAAAGAGGCGTGCCGTCCGGCGGGCCGCGCACGTTCCGCACACGGCGTCGCGGGCGACGGGCCCGAGTGCGCCGGGGCCCTTCCGAGGGAAGGCACGTGTCACTTCGTGCGGCCCATGGGGCTTGCGGGGGGCGCCAAGTGGGCAGAGAACGGCCGGAAGAGCTGTGGTGATGGCAGTCCGGGTATGCGTCGAGCACCCCCGAATCACCACTTCGAGTGAAACTCTGGCCATTGCTTGTCTCGGGCCACTCACGGTTGCGACTCTGTTGCGGTCTGTCAACGTGTTGGGAGTGGCCAGTGACTTTCGGTGAGCAGCCCGCCTATCTGCGCGTGGCGAGCGATCTGCGGGAGAAGATCGTCAAGGGTGCGCTGCCGCCCCATACCCGTCTGCCGTCCCAGGCGCGCATCCGCGAGGAGTACGGCGTCTCGGACACCGTCGCGCTGGAGGCGCGCAAGGTCCTCATGGCCGAGGGGTTGGTGGAGGGGCGCTCCGGCTCCGGCACCTACGTCCGGGCCCGTCCGGTACCCCGCAGGATCGCCCGGTCCGGCTACCGCCAGGGCATCGGAGCCAGTCCGTTCCGGCAGGAGCAGAGCGCGGAGGGTGTGCGCGGCACCTGGGAGTCCCGGAGCGAGCAGGAGGAGGCCGGTCCGGAGGTCGCCGCGCGCCTCGGCATCCAGCCGGGGGAGCGGGTGATGCGCACCCGGTACGTCTTCCGGGACGCGGGCGAGCCGATGATGCTCTCCACCTCCTGGGAGCCGCTCTCGGTCACCGGGCGGACCCCGGTGATGCTCCCCGAGGAGGGGCCGCTGGGCGGCTGCGGGGTGGTCGACCGGATGGCCGCGATCGACATCGTCGTGGACAACGTGACGGAGGAGGTGGGAGCCCGGCCGGGGCTGGCGGACGAGCTCGGTGACCTCGGCGGGGTGCCGGGCCACGTGGTCCTGGTCATCGCGCGCACCTACTACGCGGGCGGCCAGGCGGTCGAGACCGCCGACGTGGTCGTCCCCGCCGACCGCTACCGCGTCGCCTACCACCTGCCGGTGAAGTAGCCGCCGACCTTCCCGTCCTGGCCGACCCACCCGTGCCCGCCCACCCGTGCCCGCCCGCCGCACCGTGCGGTCCCGCCCGCGATGCCTCCCGTCGCGGGCGGCCGACCGCTGTGCGGTGCGGCGCGTCCGCCGGAGGTGACACAGACTTAACCCCCCGTCACCTGCCGTAACTCCCGGGCAACGCCGCGCATGCGCGGCCCGTCACGTCCGGCTCCTACCTTCCGGTCCGTTGCCGCACCAACGACCCGACGGACGGGAAGCCCTCCATGACCGACATCGCACCAGCCACCACGGCCGGGACCCCCCAGTCCCCGCCACCGCGCCCCGAGCCCCGGCGCACCGATCACCCGCATCCCGGGGGTGCGTCCGGTTCCGGCGGGCCTGCCCGCGACTACGCGGCGCTCGCCGCCGACGAGAGCCGCGAGGACTACTCGCTGCGCTACGCCCCGCACTCCTTCCGCCGCTGGTCGCCCGGGACGGTCGCGGGCACCGCGCTCGGCGGCATCGCTTATCTCGCGGACTTCGCGATCGGTGCGTCGATCGTCTTCACCTACGGCTTCACCAGCGGCTTCGCCTCGATCCTGACCGCCGCCGCGATCATCTTCGTCACCGGCATCCCCATCGCCCGCGCCTGCGCGACGTACGGCCTGGACATGGACCTGGTCACCCGGGGCGCCGGGTTCGGCTACTTCGGATCGACGCTGACCTCGCTCATCTACGCGTCGTTCACCTTCATCTTCTTCGCCCTCGAAGGCTCGATCATGGCGCAGGCCATGCACCAGGCGATCGGGCTCCCGGTCCAGCTCGGCTATCTCCTCACCACGCTGATCGTGATCCCGATCGTGTTCCGCGGCATGGGCGCGCTCGCCAAGGTGCAGGCGTGGACCCAGCCGGTCTGGATCATCGGCATGATCCTGCCGTTCCTGGTGCTCGCCTTCGAAGCCCCGGACGCCTGGGGCTCGTTCAGCTCCTTCGGCGGCACGGAGGGGGCCGGATCCGGCTTCTCCTGGATCGGGTTCGGCCTCGGCACCGGGGTGGCGCTCTCGCTGATCGCGCAGATCGGCGAGCAGGCGGACTATCTGCGCTTCATGCCCGCGAAGACCGAGGCCAACAAGCGCCGCTGGAACCTCGCGGTGCTGGCCGCCGGGCCCGGCTGGGTGATCATCGGGGCCGCCAAGCAGCTCGGTGGGGCGTTCCTCGCCTTCGTCGCGCTGGAGGCGGTCGGCAAGACGCACGCACTGGAGCCGATCGCCCCGCAGATCGAGGCGCTGAGGCCCTGGCTCGGCGGGTTCGCCCTGCCGGCCGCGGCGATCTTCGTCATCGTCTCCCAGGTCAAGATCAACGTGACGAACGCCTACAGCGGCTCGCTCTCCTGGTCGAACTTCTTCTCCCGCGTCACCCACCGGCACCCCGGGCGGGTCTGGTACATCTTCCTCAACCTCGCCATCGCGCTCACGCTGATGGAGATGGACATGTTCGCGGCCCTCAACAAGCTGCTGGGCTTCTACTCCAACGTCGGCATCGCCTGGATCGCCGCGGTCGCCGCCGACCTGGTCATCAACAAGCGGATCGGGCTCAGCCCGCCGTACATCGAATTCAAGCGGGCGTACCTGTACGCGGTGAATCCGGCGGGCTTCGGCTCCATGGTGATCGCCTCCACCGTCTCGATCCTGGCGTTTTTCGGCCTCTTCGGTCGCTATGCGGAAGCCTTCTCGACCTTCATCGCCGCAGGGCTCGCGGTGACGCTCTGCCCACTGATCGCCTGGGCCACGAAGGGCAAGTACTACCTGGCCCGGCCCAATCCGGTGAACGGACCGGGCGTCGCGGTCGAGGACATCACCGCCACCCACACCTGCGCGGTCTGCGAGACGGCGTACGAGCTGCCGGACATCGCCGACTGCCCCGCCCACGCGGGTCCCGTCTGTTCGCTCTGCTGCTCCCTGGACGCCACCTGCGGCGATGTCTGCCGGAAGGCGCCGGCCCCGGGACCGGTGCTGATGCCCCTGCCCACGGTCCGGGTGGCCGGTTCCGTCACGGCCGCCGGAGGGGGTTCGCGACCGGTGTGATCGACCCCGCCCGCGGCGCGGTAGGGTCCCGTTCTCCCCTCCGGGGGCGCATCCGCGCGGATGCGCCCCGTGTATGGCCGGTTCCGTATCCCTTTGTGCGATTCCGCATTCGCTGAGTGAAGGTCAGGCGTACGCTCCGGCATATGCGCACAGCGATTTCCTGGGGATCGTCCTATGAGATGTGCAGACCGGTGGGGAGAGGGGCAGCATGCTCGGGAGGAGCACGATGAGTGACAGCGCAGCTGTCCTCCCGTGGCTGGTGATACGGCAGGACATCAACGGCAGTACGTACCGGGTCGGCCGCTACGCCACGCAGGAAGAGGCGCAGAAGGTCGCGGACGGGTTCGACACCCGGGAGCACCAGCAGCTCTACTGGGTCGAACGCGCGGGTGAGACCGCCCGCCCCTGAACGACCCGCGTCCCCGGCGGCCGGGCACCCTCCCTGACCAGGGGGTGCCCGGCCGCTGTCGTACGCCCGGTCGGTGCCGTGTCCGCCCCCGCGCCGGACCGCCTCGGGGTTGTCCCGCAGCACGCGCGCCGGCGCACGCCCCCGGGCTCGGAACGCGCCGCCGCGCGAAGGTAAGGTCCGCCCTGACCGGCCTGATCGCCAGGCCGGGGAACGAAGGCGGAGCGATGCCGGCCCTGATCGACACGGTGGCGTGGGTACGAGTGGAGAGCGGCAGGATTCTCTGCGCGCGGTCGAAGGGGAAGGATGTCTTCTACATCCCCGGCGGCAAACGGGAACCGGGGGAGAGCGACCTCCAGACCCTGCTGCGGGAGGTCGAGGAGGAGCTGGCGGTGACCCTCGATCCGGCGACCGTCGTGCACGCGGGCGTCTACGAGGCGCAGGCGCACGGGCACGCGGACGGCGTGGTGGTGCGGATGAGCTGCTACTACGGCGACTGCGACGGCACTCCGGTGGCGAGCAACGAGATCGACGAGGTCGCCTGGTTCGG
Organism: Streptomyces sp. NPDC002690; assembly: GCF_053592415.1. Lineage (NCBI taxonomy): Bacteria > Bacillati > Actinomycetota > Actinomycetes > Kitasatosporales > Streptomycetaceae > Streptomyces > Streptomyces sp. NPDC002690. Next base: position 24,741 of record NZ_JBSFVR010000070.1, read on the forward strand.
CTACGCGGCCCGGCCGCTCGTCGCCCCGGTCGACCAGGTGCTCTTCGACGATCTCCACGCGGCCGGTGTGCTGGCCTGAGGGCCCGTCGGGTGCCCTTTTCGCGGACAGCCGAAGCGGCAGCCTCGTGCACCCGTACGACCTACTTGGTAACGATCTGTGGTAATTCGTGACGAATTCCGGGTATGTCCACACTGACCCCTCGCATGATGAATCCGCTGTCGGCCCCGGGAGTGATCGGCGTGATCGATACGGAAGGCGGCAGCGCCGAGTGGTCCTTCCCCGCGGAGCCGGGCTCCGTACGGGGTGCGCGGAACGCGGTCCGCGAGACGCTGCGGGCCTGGGAGCTCGGTCCGTCGGTCATCGACCTCACGGTGCTGCTCGTCAGCGAGCTGGTGACCAACTCGCTCCGCCACGCCACCGGCCCCATCGGGGTACGCCTGGTGAGGCCCGGCGACACCCGTGCGGACGCGCCGGACGTCACGCCCGACCACCACGGACTGCTGGTGGAGGTGTCCGATCCGCTTCCGGATCTGCCCACCCGGCGCAGGGCCGGCCCCGACGACGAGGGCGGCCGGGGACTCCAGCTGGTGGCCTGTTCCGCACACCGCTGGGGGACTCGTAAGGGAAAGAGTGGCAAGACGGTGTGGTTCGAGCTGCCTCCGTCTGGTTAGGAGTGGAGGGGGACGCACAGCGATCACCTGAGGTCGGGGCCGCCGACGAAGAGGACTGAGACCTTGCTGTGATCGTGAACGCCGTGTCGGGAGTGGCCGTAGTGCTGAATACTGCGCACAGGACCGGTCCGGTGTGTGAGCTGGAGGGGACGGTCGCGTGAGCGAGATACCTGGGACAGCGGGCGACATCGTGTGGCAGAGCAGCCCGCCTGGCTCGATATACGAGTACATCAGGGTTGCCTCCTTCTCGATGGGCCCGGACGGCCTGGTCGAGCAGTGGAGCGGAAGGGCCGCCGATCTCTTCGGCATGGGCCCGGACGAGGTGATCGGCCGCGATCCCGTGGAGGCGTTCATGCCTCCGGAGCTGCGGCGCGGGGGGCACCGGCAGGTCCGCGAGATCCTGGACGGCAAGGAGTGGACGGGCCTCGTCCCGTTCCGGATTCCCGGGGAGCGCGACGTACGCGGGCTCGCCGAGGTCTACGTGATGCCCAGCGTGACGGCCGCCGGGGAACGCGCGGCCCTCTGCATCGTGGTGGACGTGCGGGCGCTGCGCGGCATCGAGACGGACCTCGCCGCCTCGCAGGCTATTTTCGGCCAATCCCCCTTCGGGTTCGTCCTGTTCGGCAAGGACCTCTCCGTGGTCCGCGCGAACGAACGATTCGCCACCGTCTTCGGCGGCATGGCCGCCGACCACCGTGGACGCAGGGCCGAGGACTACCTGACCCGTCCCGAGGCCGACCGGCTGACGGAGACGCTGAAGAGGGTGCTGGCGACCGGGGAGTCCGTCACCGACCTCCGGCTCATCGGTACGGTCCCCGGCGACACCGACCGCCGCCACTGGTCGATGAACCTCTACCGGGTGCACAGCGGATCGGGACGGCCCACCGGGGTCGCGGGACTCGCCACCGACGTCACCAGCCGCCACGTCGCCGCCCGCGAAGCCGCCAGTGCCCGGCGCAATCTCCGGCTGCTGAACGAGGCCAGCGCCCGCATCGGCAACTCCCTCGACCTGGAGACCACCGCCCGCGAACTGCTCGACGTCGCCGTTCCCGGCTTCTGCGACCTCGCCACCGTCGATCTCTTCCCCGCCGTGCTCACCGGCGCCGAGGCCCCGCCCGCCGGCGGCCCCGCGCC
>NZ_JBSFVR010000071.1:0-26431 GCF_053592415.1 Streptomyces sp. NPDC002690
GGCGCCCAGCCGGCTCCCCGCGCTGAACGCCGCCGTGCGCGCGGCTCGCAAGCAGGCGACGGCAGCGGGCAACGCCGTGGATCTGGTCAGCCGAAGCGCCGCCGCACGCGAGCGATTGAAAGTCGCCGAGGCGGCGTTCACCGCGGAGGAAAATCCGTCCGAGAGCGCACGGCGCTTTCGCGCGGTTGCCACCTACCAGGAGAGGTACGCGGTCGCGGACGCCGCAGGTATCGACCCCGACCAGGCCCAACGCGACCTCGACCAGGCATCGGCAGCGCTCAGGGCCGCCGAGGACGCGGTGCGGGAGGAGATGGCGCGGGAGAAGGCAGCGGAGGAGAAGGCCGCGCGGGAGAAGGCGGCGCGGGAGGAGGCGGCGCGGGAGGAGGCGGCACAAGAGGAGGCGGCACAAGAGGAGGCGGCGCGGAAGCCGGCCGAAGACGAAGCGGGCGAGGTCGAAGTCGCCAAGGTCGGAGGCGAGGAAGAGGACGACGAGGAGTGGAGTCCGTTCACCCGGTCGCTCGGCCGCCTCCTCGGATGGACGTCCCAGTCCGAGGACATCGAGCTCGACACGTTCGTCTTCACGACAGACCCGATTACCCCGCTGGAGCAGCTGAATTCGACGGTGGTGACCACGGATCCGGTGGAGTCCACGACCTCCACGACCTCCACGGTCCCGGTGGTGACCACGGATCCGGTCGAGTCCACGACCTCCACGGTCCCGGTGGCGACCGCGAACCCGGTCGAGTCCACGACCTCCACGGTCCCGGTGGCGACCGCGAACCCGGTCGAGTCCACGACCTCCACGGTCCCGGTGGTGACCACGGATCCGGTGGAGTCCACGACCTCTACGTCCTCCGCGGTCCCGGTGGTGACCGCGAACCCGGTTGCCGAGGAGGCGCCGACTCGCACCCCCACGCCCCCGGTGCCGTCCGCTCCCACGCTCCCGCCCCTGCCCGACCACATCGTCCAAGGCTTCCTGGGCGCTTCGGACGTGGTGACCTCGGTCGGAGAGGGAGCGGAGGAGTTCGCTCGTCGGCTGGAGACGGAGCTCGTCCCGTTCCTGGGCGCCGCGGACGCCGCGCTCGTACGGAGCCAGGTCGCGCGGTACCTGCGCACCAGGCACCTCGGCGCCTGGCTCTACGGCCTCAGCAAGGGCGAGAAGCGCTATCTGCACATCGACGTCCCCGGGTGGAAGGGCTCGATCCAGGTGGGCGGCGGACTGGAGAACGCGCGGGCGACGGAGCTGCTCGCCAAGATGGAGTTCGAGCCCGGGGGCGATTCCGGAGCCGGTACGGCCCTTGCGCACGACAGCAGCCGGGGGTGGAACGTCGCGCTCACCGGCCGGGGCATCTTTCCCCTCTCCCGGGCCGACTTCGCCGCGACGTACGCGCGCGACACCGGTGCGGGCAAGGCGTACCAGGACATGGCGCAGATGATCGCCCGGGGCAAGACGGTGTCCAACGCCCTGGCTGTCGCTGCGGACGCGTGGTTCCGCCTGGACCTGTCGAAGCTGCTCGGCAAGGGTGGGAAGGCCCCGGCCGAGCCGGCCGGAGAGGGGTGGCCGCGCATCACTCTCCCGGCCACGCTCTACACACCCGTACACACGACCGGGCGGCCCGCCCGGTCGGTACCCCGGCACATACGGGACATGCGGGCGCTGGGCCCCTTCGATCTGCTGGTGGACGCCTACCCCGTGGGCGCCACGGGCGGGCGCGGCCGAGGGGGGCTGGACGCGATCTTCCGGCAGGCCCTGCCTCACGGGGAGGGCAGCTCCGTCTTCGACGCCGCTGTGGAGGCGTTCGGCGACGCGCAGGCTGCCGAGAAGGCACTGAAGGCGCTGGGGCAGGTGGTGTCGCTCTCCGAGCTGCATCAGAAGCTGCGCACTCTGATGTGGGACGGCCCGTTCATCGTCGATCTGCCGGACGGGCTCGGCAGCGTCGAGCTGAGTGCCGAGCTGGGGGGAGCGAAGTTCGCGTACACCACCGACAACGGCACCGAGTTCAATGTCGGCGGGAACATCTCCCACTCCGTCCTCACCAGTGCCTCGCACTCCCGGTCCCTCAACTTCGCGGGGGCGGTGCAGGGCAGTCCGCTGGGAGATCCCGATAAGTGGGTCATACCCGGCCTGGCGGAGCCTTCCGGGCTGAAGGCGGCCTTCGGAGGCGGACGCACCACCGGCAAGGAGGCCAACACCCTCCACGAGGAACTCTCCGTCGCGGGGGCCACCGTCAAGGCGAAGGTGGGCAGTTCGGTCTTCGACGCCGACGCGGTCCTGACCGTGCGCTTCCGGAAGCCGGGGGCGTCGCAGTCCTCGGTGGGCCGGGCGCGTGTGGGTGCCACCGTCATCGTGCGCACCTCCGACACCGAGCCGGCCGCGGACGGATCGGACGTGTGGGTCTCCTCCTGGATCGCGGAAGGGACGCAGCCGACCGTGGGACGGACCTTCGTGCTGCCCGAACACGCGGTCGGAGCCACCGCCTACCGGCCGAAGTTCGCTCTCTCGGACGACGCCGTGGTCCTCGGTCTGCTGTCCGTCGGTGCCATCACCCTCTCCCAGCAGACCCCGACGCCCGAGCCCACCGCGTCGACATCCACCACGTCTTCGTCGTCGGTCACCCCGAGCGGATCGTCGACGTCGAAAACCCTGTACGAACGCCTGCACGAGCTGGGCCGCGTGGCGGAGAAGAGCTGGAGTCGGCACGGGGCGGCCGTCCAGGGCGCCTTCGGGGCCGAACGGCTGGCGGCGTACCTCCCCCTCATGCTCCGCACCACGCTGCAGGGCCCGTCCTTCGACAGCAGCACGACCCACGGCAAGATGCGCATCGGCGCCGGAGCGCAGGTGCAGAGCCTGACGTTCGTCGACCTCATCGACAAGTCCGAGCTCAACGTACTGAGCGAGACCGGCTCTTCGGACGCGCGGCGCAGCGGCTTCTCCACTCTCTGGCAGGGCCAGGGGGCCGGGGGCGCGTCTTTCGGATTCTGGGGCAGCACGACCTTCCAGCCGACCAAGGGCGTGGGCAAGGGCAAACAGGACCGCACCTTCTACCGGTCGGCCCGGTCGGCCAAGCAGGTCAGCAACACCAAGTTCGCGGAGGAGATGGCGCTCTACGCGGGCCAGGTGGTGTTCCGCCTCGGCGTGGTCGGCGGTCCGGGCCGGGTGACGGACGGAACGGCGGAGAACCAGGACGGCGACGTCGTCGTGCCGTTCTTCGTGGCCATCCCCACACGGCTGACCGAGAGGTACACGGTCCAGGTGGCCGGCCCGCAGACCTTCACGCCGAACACGGGACCCGTCCCGGTCCCGGGCGCCGCGAATCCGCGGTCGACGGAGCCGGAAACGGCGCCTGAAGTGCTGCCGGTCGCTCCGGTGGGGGAGGTGACCCCCGCCCCGCCGAGCCCGGGGGAGATGAGCGTCCTGCCCGCGGACGCACAGATCCTCTCGCTGGGAGGCGAAGTACAGAACATCCTGACGACGGTGATGCGGCGGCTGAGAGAGGCTGCCTTGACGCCGGAGCAACTGGCCGAGGAGGAGGCGGTCTACGAAACCACGCTCGGCCCCGTGATCCTGCGGACCCGGATGGCCGCCTTGTCCGCCGCTTCGGGGCGCAATCTGCGCGAGAACCGGCAGGACCCCGTGTACGTCGTCCAGGGCCGCTACTCACGGATCACGATCACGAGTGTGGGCGTGGGGGAACAGGGTCTCGTCTTCGAGAAGACCATCGACGCGTTCGAGGTGGAGGGTGGTGCGGATGAGACCGACGCCTTCGGTGAGGCCACCCACCACACGAAGAGCACCACGAACACCCTCGACCTCGTGGTGACCGCGCCGTACGTCACCGCCCAGATCACCGACACCGTGAAGACGGACACCAGCAGCAGCAGCGTCATGGACGCCGGCACCACGATCGGGGCCAAGAGCAAGTCCACCGAGCCCCACGGGGTGTTCACCGGCCGACTGGAGGTCAAGGGAAGCGTCGAGATCCTGACGGGACACTTCTGGCAGACCAAGCACGCGGCCAAGCCCTTCGAGGTGCCCATCCCGGTGCGGCTGGCCCTCCCCTCCGCCCACCTCACGCAACCGGGACGGCGGAACACGGGCCGGGGCACCCGGCGCCCGTCCCCGTACACGCTGTCCAGCCGCCGGTTGCAGGGGTACGACATCACCGGATCGGTGTGGATCCAGCATCCGGAAGACGGCGTATCCGACCTGATGAGCCCCCTGAAGGCGTATGGCGTGGCGCTCTTCGGTGCGGCGCGCTGGGAGAGGATCAGCCCGCGGCTGGCCCAGGAGTTGCAGGCCGCAAGCATGTCGGCCCATGCCCGAGGGGCATTCGACGGCCAGCCGGTCGTCATCGTTTTCCCCGGTGGCCGCGCCGAGGTGACCCTGATGCTGCGCAGCGGGAAGGAGCCGGTGCACGACCGTCAGATCGCCGCCGTCGAGTTCAACCGCAGCGAGTCCACCGCGGCCAACGAGGACAGCGTGGACGGCGACAGCGCGCAGTCCACGGCCGTCTCGAAGGGACAACGCTACGGCGTCACCGCCAAGGGCAAGGTGGCTCCGGGCGCCTCGGTGCTGGGGTCGATCACTTACCAGCGGACGAAGAACGAGGAGAACTCCGAATCCCGGCTGACGAACGTCAGCACCGGATCCGGCACCAAGAGCAAGACGGAGGGCTCCGTCTTCCACGACGAGGTCGACCTGCTCATCACGGTGTACCGGGACCCCACCGGGAGTCAGGCATCGTTCGCGGCGCTGAAGGGGAACATCGCGGACCGTTGGCGTTCTCGGAATCTGCGGAAGACGATCAGACTCGCCCTGGCGGAGAGGGAACGCATCGAGAGGGCCCGGGAGACGGAGGAGGCCCGCCTCACGAGCGGGCAGACGGTGGTGGCGGAGGAGGACGCCCACGCGAGCGCCCAGGTGGTGGTGGAGGGCGGCGAGGAGAGCGAGGACGCGGCGCCCGTGGTGTCGACCGCGGCCGAAACGCCCATCAAGACCAAGCTGACCGACCGTGAGAAGCGGTCGGTCCAGGCGGCCGGCCAGTTCAAGGTCGCTGTGCATGCCACGATGACCCATACGTCTCCCAGCCGCACGACCCAACTCGTCGGCCCGCCGGCGACCGACGGGACCGGGCAGACGGTCCTGCCGACGGCGCCCGAGCAGATCGATGCCGCGCACCTGAAGAACACCCGGGTCCAGGTGGTCTCCCTCCAGTCCCTGGAAAGCGTCCGCCAGCTCATCACCAACCGGGGCGAGAAACTCTTCGCCCGATGGAACTCCCGCCACGGTGCCTCCGGGCAGACGAACGGGCAGTACGTCCTGGACAGGATCAGCCGGAACACGCTGATGGCCTGGGTCGGCGACCGGCTGGCCAATCCGGTGAACGAGACGGAGACCGGCGGGGTCGCACTCGTCGTCACCGTGGGAGGCAGGAAGCCCTCCGACTCGATCACCGTCAAGGTCGAGGCCCTGTTCCCGTACCAGTTGACGTACTCGGGCTTCGACAAGGAGGCGGAGCTCGCCACCTCGTCGACGACGGGCAACCGCACCGACCTTTCACAGAGCACCTCCCTGGCGAACGCGGGGAGCGGGGAGCTCGGTGGCGAGGGCGCGGTCGGAGACTGGGGCGGCCGGGGCACGGGCCGGGTCACCTTCTCGTCCCGCAACCGGTTCGGCGACCGCAGCCGGACAGCCGGCCGCTCGGGTCAGAACAGCAAGACGCCGGTACCCCACGCGATCTACCAGGGGCATGTCGTTCTGCAGTTCACCTTCCTGCGTGGTGGCGAGGAGCTGGGGAAGAGCATCCAAGGTGTGATTCCCATCGAACTGGCCCTGCCCCGCAGGGAGGTTCATGAGCCCGTAGCGCAGGTCTCGACCGTCGCTGGGGGGAACGAAGGGCAGCAGCCCACGCAGGCCGTGCAGGACCAGACGCCGGTGCAGCCCACGGAGGTCGTGCAGCCCACGAAGGTCGTGCAGCGCACGCAGGCCGAGCAGCCCACGCAGGCCGTGCAGGACCAGACGCCGGTGCGGTCCACGGAGGTCGTGCAGTCCACGGAGGTCGTGCAGTCCACCGAGGTCGTGCAGGACCAGCCGCCCGTGCAGGGGAGCGAGCCGGTCACGCAGGATCAGATCGAGATGGCCGCGGAACTCTCGCCGACCGCGTACACCTCATGGCTCGATGTCAGTCCCCGGTCCGTCGCCGACGCCGGTTCTTCCGGCAGCGGTTCACTCGCGGAGACCGACGAGACCGACCAGACCGACCAGACCGATGGGACCGACGACGTGGTCCCGGGCGGTGACGGTGCCCCCGACACCGTGATGGAAGAGCACGGATCACCGGAAGGGCTGTACCGCGAGGAGGAACTGGTCCCGCTGGGAACGGTGGCGATCACCCCGAGTGACCGCCCGATACCGAGGATTCGCAGCCCGCACCACAGCCTCGGTGGTCTGCCCTCCCGGGCCTACTCGGCCACACGCTTCCGTACCGCCGACGGCCGGACTCTCACACGGATCACCCTCTCGATCTTCCTGGACCCGCAGCCCGGGGTGGAGCCCGGACAGGTGGCGGCGGCACGCCGGATGGCCGTCGAGGGGATGGACCGCTACTACAACCACCCCCGACACCAGCTGCCCTACGGCGATCTCCTGGAAGTCGCCCTGAAGTTCGTGGAGTCGAAGGCAGAGGCGCACCACACGGTCAAGGTGCACACCGTCGCGGAAGGCATGTCCGCCCGGTCGAACAACCGGAACTGGTACCTCCACCCTCTGGGTGCCACGGACCCGCGGGCGGTCCTCGAGACGGAGATGACACCGACGGTCCTGGCTCACGAGACCGGCCACCTCCTCGGTTTCTGGGACCAGTACCGCGAGACCGCCGTCCGTGAGCCCGTGCGCCCCGTCTACCAGGACGGTTCGCTGATGTCCTCCTACTACTTGGACGACTACGGTCGGACGGCGGTGGACATGGACCACCTCCCGGACATGACCACGGTCGACCCGAACCTGCGCCTGGCGCCGCGCGATCTGCGGATGCTGGCCATCGGGGTCGAGGAGGCGTGGCAGTCGGCCCACCGCGCGGGGCGCGTCGAGCAACCGCTGCCGAGGGCCCGGCCGCAGGGTACGTTCCGCGGCGACCGGCTGATCCCCCTCGACCTGCGCGAACGGGTCCTGCGCGGTGACCGGCGCACGGGCATGGCGGGCCTGCTGGCCCCCGTCGGCCCGGCGGGCCGGTACACGGCCGTACCGGTCGGGGACATGAACCCGAACGGCACCTACCTCGCGTATCTGCGCGTCGACCCCGCCCTACGGGGCAGGGACGAGCCGCCACGCATGATGTTCCCCGCGCACCTGAGCGCCGACGACGTCCTCCATGCCGTCGAGCAGGTGTACCTGGAGCAGCGCGCTCTCGGCCGGCTCGTACCCGTACGGGAGTCCATGGCAGACGGGGCGAGCGAGTTCACCGGCGTGTACCAGGGCCTCCGGATCAGGGGCACGGTGGACGCGAGCGGCACCATCACGGACTTCGCCCCGCACGACGACCAGACCCTCGACGGACCGCCGCGGAACGCGGCCGAGGCCGCCGCCCGCCTCCGCGCACTCCAGGCCGGGCACCAGGAGCACGGACAGGGCGAAGAGGGCGAACGGAGCGAACAGGGCGACGAGGAGCGGTCCGAGGAGGACACCGGCCTTCCCCCGATGCTGGTGCCGGCCGACCATCTGACTCCGCCCGATCACCTGGCCCAGCCGTCGTCCGGCGCGGCCGGATTCGTCATCGGCGAACGGGCCCGGCGGCACATGGCGCACGGCGACCTCCGCGGGCGTACCGGTTTCCACTACACCGACCCCGACCCGCAGCGCTGGCCCGCACTGCAGCAGCAGCGGGGCATTCGCGTGGATGTCCCGGTGCACGTCCTGCCCAACGGCGTCCGTATCACCACCGTCTCCTACCGGGCGCCGGGCTCCGCGGCCTTCCTGCCCCCGTCGTCGCCCGCCCGCCAGGTCCTGGGCCACGACGAACGGCTCAGGTACTCGCACGCCCTCTTCCCCGCAGACTGGACGGTCTCCACCCTCTGGGCGGCCGTCCACGAGGCGCACACCAGCGCCCTCGCCGCAGGAAGGTTCCGCGTGGTGCCGGAGGGCGGCTACCTCTGGGAGGGGGTCTCCCACGGCGTACGCATCCACGGCCAAGTGGTCGACGGGACCCTCATGTGGGCGCGTCCGACGCGGTTGCAGCCCCGGTCCGACTGGGACCCGGCGGCGGTCCTCGCGCGCACGGCCCCGATCCCGGTCCCGTTGCCGGACGGGTCCGGTGTCCCGGTCGGCTTCGAGGTCGGGCGGGTGCTGTTCGGCGGGGGCGACCACGGCCTGCGGATCACGCGGGTGATCCGGTACCCGGCGAACCACACCCCGGAGGAGGTGGCGGCACTGACCCGCTGGGCACGGGGAATCCAGGAGAGACTGGACCGTTCCGTCAACGCGCCGGGCAGGACGGCGATCGAGGGGCTGGCGCCGCTCGTCCGGATCGAGCTCGACCTCCGGAGGGCCGAGCCGGGCGAGCCCGACGACATCAGGCCGTTGTGGTCCATGGCCGTGCCGCCCGGCGTGATCTTCACCGACCTCTTCGGCAGGGACATCCGCGACACGGTCGCCCGTCGGCAATTCGCGGAGATGCTGATGCCGGTGGCGGGCTGGACCCCCGAGAACTGGCAACCATCCGGACCGCAGGGCGAGGCCGGGATGCTCGTGGAGCTGGCCTTCACCCGGCACCGCCACGAGGTGACGAGCCTGACCGACGAACCGGACCTCGCCGAGCTGCTGTCGGCGAACAGTGCCCAGGAGTTCGCCCCGGGCGACACCGCGGAGGCCACCGAGCGCCGGATCGCCGAACTGATCGACGCGCTGCCCGACTCCGAACTCCCCTCGTACCAAGCGCTGGTGGGAGAGTTGCCGGAGGGTTGGTCCGTCGAACGCGCCCAGTTGGCCGCCTTCCAGGCCACCCGGCTGCCTCTCGGCGAGGTCGAAACGACCGGCGGAGGTCAGGCCAGGATCACCACCCGGCCGGCGCCGGGCTTCCTGTTGCTGACCACGCTGGACCTGGTCGGGCGGGGTGTGTCCGCCTTCCAGGTGGTGCCGGACCCGGCGGCGCCCCCACCCGAGGTCGCCCGCGTGGCCGAACGCATCCGGACGGTCGCCGCGGAGTTGGGTGTCGACGCCGGACAACTGCACCTCTTCGCGGGCATGGTGCTGGGCCTCGGGGGCGACGAGGTGCACCGGACGAGCTCGATCGCGCCGTTGCTGCGCGAGCCGGCCCGTCCGACGGAACGGCTGCTCGCCCTGACCCGGATCGGCCAGCGGCTCGGCGTACGGCCCGATGACCTGAGGCCCCTGATCCTGCTGATGTCCGATCTCGGCGTGTCGGTCGAGCGCTGGTGGGCCCTCGACTCCTTCCTCCAGGACCGCGGTGGGCTGGCCGGACTCCGTACGCTCACCGCCGAGGAGGCCGAGGTCCGTGTCCGGGAGTTCCTGGCCGCGCCCCCGGTCGTGTACGACGCGGGTCTGCTGCTGGTGGCCCGGCAGAGCGGCCTGCACCCGGCGTTCGCCCGACGGGTGGTCGCCGCGAGCGGGGGACGGCCGGCCCTCGCCGATCTGCACCTGCACGGCGAGTTCCTGCGGATGTACCGGGGCACGCCCGAGGCCGCCGGCGAGGCACTGCGACAGGCGGCCCTGCGGCGACCGCACTCCGAGACGGAGGAGAGCGAGGGGGCGGAGTCCCGGCAACGGGCGGCTCCCCGCCGCAGGACCGAGGCCGGCGGCGAGGAACGTACGGAGCCCGACGCCGACGACCCCATGGAGGAGAGCCCGCACCTGGCCGGCTCGCAGGCGCCCTCGTCCGTGCCCTCCGAGGGATCCTCGGAGCCGCTCTCCCAGACGTTCTCCGAGCCGCCTCCCGGCGCACTTTCCGGCGCGCTGACCGGGGGCGGGGAGGAGTCGGTCCTCACACCCCTGGTCCTCCCCGGGGACGTCGCCCCGCCCTTGCGGATGCGCTCCGGACGCCTGGTGGGCCCAGGCGCCTCCTTCGGCAACCACCCCTCGGACGTGCTCGCCCTCCTGGACGTGCTGGACACCCTGCGGGGCCTGGGCGTCGACGTGCGCCTCGGCGTCGAGGAGTCGACCGTCGTACGCGAACGGGCCATCGCCTTCCTCGCCGCACTGGAGCGGCGCCCGAAGCCGTTGCGGGCGTCGCTGCCCGAGGGCAGGCCGATGCCCGACGTGGACCTCGCCCCGCTCTTCGCCGCCGTGGAGAAGCTGCTGAGGTCGCCCGTCCCTCCGGCCGGAATCCTCGGCGCGCTCGCGCCGGATTCCACCCTGCCGCCGGCGGAGGCGTGGCGCGCCGCGCTCTCCGGCAGGACCGCCCCGGACGCGGTACGCGCCGCGCGGCGCGGGAACGCGGTCCTCGCCGTCATGGACGAGTGGCGCGGACGCACCATGTCCTGGCTGCCGTCGTACCCGCGCTCCGGTACGGACTTCGAGCTCTGGGCCTCGGCCGATCCGGACCTGGCCCCCGACAGCCCGGAGCCGCTTCCCACCACCACGCTCAACTGCGCGGAATCGGTCCTGCTCGCCGCCCGCACGGCGAACCTGCTGGACAGGGAAGCCCTGCGGGCCGTCTATTCCGACCTGGCGGGCCTGACGGTCTGGCAGACGAGAACCATGGTGCCCTTCCTGCTGCCACACGGGCAGGGCCTCTACCGGCCCGGCGAACCCGCCTCCGCCCTGCCGAACGCGGGGGACGTGGTGGTGTTCGGCCGCACGGGCGACCACGTGGCCCTGGCCACCGGCCGTCTCGACGGGCGCGGCCGGCCGACCGTGCTCTCCTTCGGGCTCGCCTCCGACTGGATGACCGAGCATTTGGAGGGTGACGAGGACGAACTCCGGGACACGGTGGTGGAGATCGCCGTCGACGACCTGCTGAACTCTTACGAGGAGCCGTTCGTGAGGTTCGGGCCCGGCCCCTGGACCCACGCCGCGGTCACTGTGGGGACGGCTCCCACAAAGACGGTCGACGGCGCGGTCCCGCCGGCGCTCACCCCCGAACCGCTCGCCTTCGTGGACGGGGTGGACCGCATCACCGGCCGACTCCAGGCCGTGCTGTGGGCGCCGGCCGGGGCGGACACGGAGGCATCCGGGGGCGACCGCGACGGAAGTGCCCTGGCCCACCTGCGGTACCAGCTCGGCACACCGCGTACGACGGTCTCCGGGCAGCCCGCGCTCACGCCTCCGCGACGCGTCCACGTCACCGGGCTGCTTCTCGGCGACGACGAGCGGGCCGCGGAGCTGACGCACGCGCTGCTCGCCAAACTGGTTCTGGTCGCGGGGGCGTCGGACGTCACCGAGGTCGTCCTGGACGTCGGCGGCGGGGTCCTCCCCGAGGGGTTGCTGCCCGCACTGGGCTTCGTCCCGGAAGGGAGCCCGACCGAGCCGGGGCGGTGGACGGCCCCGCTGGCCGGGCTCCGCGAGGCGCTCGCGCGGCAGCGGCCCGCACCCGACCTCAAGGTCGAGAACTGCGAGTCGGCCTGAATTGAGAGTCGGCCCGAACCGCGAGTCGGCCTGAACCGCGAGTCGGCCTGAACCGCGAGTCGGCCTGAACCGCGAGTCGGCCCGAACCGCGAGTCGGCCCGGACCGCGTGTCGGCCTGGGACGACGAGCCCCCGCCCGCGCCCACGGTCCGCCCGCGCCCCGTCCCGCCCCCGTCCCCGAACTGGGACCTGGGCGGGGGGCGGTCGCGCGGGCACGATGGGGCGGGGCGGGTCCTGCCGTCCCGCCCGTGTCCGACAGGAGCCAGAGCCTCATGCCCGACCCCGTACGCCGTGAGCCCGTCCCGCTCGCCGCACTCACGGAGCGGGTCCGCCGGCTCCAGAGCGGCCTGGCCGCCCAGCAGCAGGAGCTGGGCCGTGCCACCGTCACCGGACACGGGGGCGGCGGCCTGGTCTCCGCGACGGTGAGCGGCGAGGGCCGGCTGACGGACCTGCGCATCGACCCGTCGGTCATCGACCCCGGCGACCCGGAGGGTTTGGCGGCACTGGTCGTGCAGGCCGTGCAGTCGGCGCTGGACGCGATGGTCGAGCACCGCCTCGCCGCCGCCGGGGACCTGGTGCAGGGCCTCGGCGAGCTGACGGCCGGACTGCGCGGCCGGACCGAGGAGTTGCGCGCCCAGCCCCGGCGGATGCCCGAACCGCCGGACATCTCGCAGTTCGCACCCCCCGGCGCGCCCGGCCCCGCCCGGGGCTGAGCCGCCCTTCCCGGCCCGCCCGCCTTCCCGGTTCCCGGAGAACACCTGAATGTCGCGGATCGTCTTCCACCGCCCCGCCCGGGTCGTCCCGCCCGACCTGCCCACCGATCCCGTCGTGGTGGCCGCGCCCCCGCAGCCGGCCGGCCGGGACTCCGGTGCCAACTGGCTGATGCTGCTCATGCCCCTGCTGTCCAGCATCAGCATGGCCGCGTACATGATCGTGGCGGGCCGGCGCATGCTGGTCCTGCTCGGGATCTCCTTCGTGCTGCTCTCCATCGGGCTCACCGTGGGCGTACGGATGCAGATGCGTTCCGCGCAGCGCAAGCAGCGGGTACGGGCCCGTGACCGCTACCTCGACCACCTGACGGAGGTCCGCAAGGCCGCCTGGCAGGTCGCCTCCGACCAGCGGCTGATCGCCGCGTGGCGGCACCCCTCGCCGTTCCGGCTGCGGGCGGTCGCCGTGGGGCGCCGCCGGGTCTGGGAACGCCGTCCGGCCGACGCCGACTTCCTCGTCGTACGGATCGGCACCGGCCGGGGCCGCCTCGCCACCCCGGTCCGCCTCGCCACCCGCAACGACCCCACCGTCGAGTACGACGGCCGGGCCAAGGCCGCCGCCGACCGCCTGGTGGAGACCACCGCCGAGGTCACCGGGCAGCCGCTCACCGTGGACCTCTCGCGCGGCGGAGTGGTGAGCGTCCTCGGACCGGCCGGTCAGGCGCGCGGCGTGGTGCGCGCCCTGCTGACCCAGGTGGCCGTGCTGCACGCCCCCGACGACGTCCGGATCGCCGTCGTCACCGCCGGTGCGACGGAACACGACGGCACCGTGGACCTCGGCGGCAGGGACCACGGCGCGACGGACCACGACGGCGCGGACCACCTCCGCGACACCGGCCCGCTCCCCTCCTGGGACTGGGCGAAGTGGCTGCCGCACACCCACGAGCCGGAGGAGAGCGGCGAGGCGGGCGTGGTCCCGCTGGTCGCCGAGGACTTCGCCGGAATCGCCGACCGGCTGACCGACTGGCTCGCGGCGGCCCGCGAACAGTCGGGACAGCGCCCCTTCGCGCTCGGCGGCGCCCGCTCCGTCGACGCCCGGCAGCGGCTGCTGGTCGTCCTGGACGGCTACGACCCGCGCAGCGCCTGGGCCCGTACCCCCGAGGCGACGGCCCTCCTCGCGGAGGCCGGACCGGCCGGCGGGCTCACCGTGGTCTGCGTGGTCGAGCGGGAGAACGACGAACCCCACCGGGCCGACATCCGGGTACGGGTCACCGCGGACGGCACCCTGACCGTGGAGACCCGGGACCCGGCCGGCCCGCGGGGCGGCTCCGCGCACCTGCCCGACCACATCGCAGGCGCACTCGCCGACCTGCCGGGACCGGTGCTCTGCGAGGCCGTCGCCCGCGCCCTGGCGCCACTCACCCTCTCCGACGAGGCCGACGAGATCCTGGCCCGCACGGTGTCGCTGCCCGATCTGCTCGGCGTCACCGACCTGAACACCTTCGACCCGGAGGAGCTCTGGGCCGCGACCGGGCCCGACTCCGAGCGGCTGCTGCGGTTCCCCATCGGGTTCGACGCCCAGGGCGAGCCCCTCACCATGGACCTCAAGGAAGCGGCCCACGGCGGCATGGGGCCGCACGGCCTGGTCGTCGGCGCCACCGGCTCCGGCAAGAGCGAACTGCTGCGCACCCTGGTGAGCGGCCTCACCGCCACCCACTCACCGGACCTGCTGAGCTTCGTCCTGGTCGACTTCAAGGGCGGCGCGACCTTCGCCGGAGTCACCGAACTGCCTCACGTGGCAGGGCTGATCACCAACCTGGTGGACGATCTCGCCCTGGTCGACCGGGTTCGCGACGCACTCCAGGGCGAACTCCAGCGCCGCCAGAGCCTGTTGCGCGACGCGGGGAATCTGGACTCCGTGCGCGAGTACCAGATCCGCCGGGAGGCGGGGCAGACCGGGCCCGACGGAAGCCCGCTGCCGCCACTGCCGTACCTGCTGCTCGTCGTCGACGAGTTCAGCGAACTGCTCACCCAGCGGCCCGACTTCATCGATCTCTTCGTGCAGATCGGCCGGGTGGGGCGAAGCCTCGGCGTGCACCTCCTGCTGGCGAGCCAGCGCATGGAGGAAGGCCGGCTGAAGGGGCTGGAGTCCAACCTCTCCTACCGGGTCTGCCTGCGCACCATGTCGGCCGCCGACTCCCGCTCGGTGATCGGCACCCCCGACGCCTACAAGCTCCCGCCGCTCCCCGGCTCGGCCTATCTGAAGGTCTCCGACTCCGTCTACGAACGCTTCCGCGTCGCCCACGTCTCGGGCTCCCACGACGGCGTCCAGGAGCCGGGGGAGGGGCCGGAGCCGCTCGTCGTGGCGCCCGTACCTTTCGGTCTGCGCACCCCGCCCGAGGAGGACGAGGGGCGGCGGCCCGCGCCGGATCCCGTACCCCGCCGTACCCCCACCGGCCCGACCGAGATGCAGGTCCTGGTGGACCACCTGACCGGCGCCGGGCAGCCGGTGCACCAGGTGTGGCTGCCCCCGCTGCCCGCCGCCCTGCCGCTGGACGCCCTGACCGGGCCGGCCTCGGAGGAGCCGCCCACCGCGGACGGGGCCGAGGGCGCGGCGGACTCGCGCGGCCTGCGCGCCGCGTTCTGGCCCGACCACGGCGCCCTGCGCGTGCCGATCGGCGTGGCCGACCTGCCGTCCCGGCAGCAACAGGTACCGGTGATACCGGACTTCGGACACGAGTACGGCCATCTCGCCCTGGTCGGCGCCCCGCGCACCGGCAAGAGCACCTTCCTGCGCACCCTGATGCTGGCCACGATGATCACCCACACCCCCGAGCAGGCACAGTTCCTCTGCCTCGACTTCGGCGGTGGCGGCCTTCTGCCGTACGAGGGCGCACCGCACGTCAGCGGGGTCGCCGGACGCCAGGACCCGGAGCGGGCGCGGCGCGCCCTCGCGGAGACGGTCCAGCTCATCGACGAACGCGAACGCCTCTTCGCGGAGTTCTCCGTCGACTCGGCCGACACCTTCCGGCGGCGACGCGAGGACGGCACTCTCCCGGCGGACGTCCGGGCCGCCGACGTCTTCCTGGTCATCGACAACTGGGCAGGATTGCGCGGGGAGTTGCAGAGCGGCCAGGACACCTCCGTGGACGCGGCGGTACTCGACGTCGCCACCCGCGGTCTCGGCGTCGGCGTCCACCTGGTACTCACCGCCAACCGCTGGCAGGAAGTGCGCACCGCGCTCCGCGACACCATCGGCGCCCGCCTCGAACTCCGCCTGGGCGACCCCGGGGAGTCGGAGATCGACCGCCGGGCGGCCCGCAGGTTCGCGGCGGTCGCCGTCCCCGGGCGCGGACTCGCCCCGGGCGGGGCCCAGTTCCAGGTGGCGCTGCCCCGGCTGGACGGCCGGGACTCCCTGGACGACCTCGCCGAGGCCCAGCAGTCGGCGCTGGACCGCATCGCCGCCGCCTGGCGGGGCCGGGCCGCACCCCCGATCCGTACCCTCCCCGCACGGCTCACCCGGTCCGAACTCGCCGACGTGTTCGCCGTTTCCGGTGCGCACAAGGAGCAGCCCGGAGTGCCCGTCGGCCTCGCCGAAAGCGATCTGCGGCCGGTCGTGCTCGACCTCCCGCCGACCGAGCCGCACCTGCTGGTGTACGGGGACTCGGGCGCGGGCAAGTCCGTCTTCCTGCGTACCTGGCTGACCGCCATGTCCGAGCGGTACACCGCCTGGGAGTCCCGGTTCGTCCTGATCGACTACCGGCGCTCCCTGCTGGACGCCGTCCCCGACGACCACCTCGGGGCCTACGCGGGCGACGCGGCGGCGGCCCGCGCCTACGCCGAGCAGGTCGCCGCCAAGCTGGCCGAACGGCTCCCGCCCGCCCGGGTCACCGCCGCCCAGCTGCGCGCCCGCAGCTGGTGGGAAGGGCCGGAGTTCTACGTCGTTGTCGACGACTACGACCTGCTCGGCACCGGCCGCGACTCCCCGCTCGCCCCCCTGGTCCCGTACCTGGCGCAGGCCAGGGAAGTCGGCCTGCACGTGGTCGCGGCCCGGCGGGTCTCCGGCCACAACCGGACCTCGATCACCGACCCCCTCTTCAGCCGCCTGCCGGAACTGGGCGCCGCCGCCCTCATCCTCTCGGGCAACCCCCGCGAGGGCGCCCTCGTCGACGGCGAACGCGCCCAGCGCCGGGCGCCCGGCCGGGGCGTGCTGCTGCGCCGCCGGGAAGGCCGCACGACGGTGCAGATCGCCCTGGGCGAGGAGGACACGGAGGGCACGGGGGACACGGAGGGCGGCGAGTAGCGCGAGGCGACGGCGGTGCGGCCCCCTGACGTCGGGGGGCCCTCGCGGAGGCCCCCGGTTCGCCCACGCCGTGGGCGCACGGCCTTCGCACGGCTCCGGTCGGGGCTCGCGCGGGCCCGAGCCGCCCCGCCGGGTGCCCGCCATAAGCTGGCCACCCCGCCGAAGTGGCGCGGTTCCCGGCTCGTC
Source organism: Streptomyces sp. NPDC002690 (assembly GCF_053592415.1). Lineage (NCBI taxonomy): Bacteria > Bacillati > Actinomycetota > Actinomycetes > Kitasatosporales > Streptomycetaceae > Streptomyces > Streptomyces sp. NPDC002690. Next base: position 16,774 of record NZ_JBSFVR010000071.1, read on the forward strand.
CCCGTGGCGCGGCTCCGTGGCGCGAGCGGCGACAGCGCGAGGAGGAACCACCATGAGCGACCGTGCCCGCACCGTCCTGGCCGGCCTGGACGCCGTCCGGCCCGGCCTGGAGGACCTGTACAAGGACCTGCACGCCCACCCCGAACTCGGCCTCCGGGAGCACCGCACCGCCGGCAAGGTGGCCGAGGCGCTGCGCGAGGCCGGGTACGAGGTCGTCGAGGGCATCGGCGGAACCGGGGTCGTCGGTGTCCTGGCCAACGGCGACGGGCCGGTCGTCATGGCCCGCGCCGACATGGACGCCCTGCCGGTCCGCGAGCGGACCGGACTTCCGTACGCCTCCACCGCGACCGTGACCGGTGAGGACGGCTCCGAGCAGCCCGTGATGCACGCCTGCGGGCACGACGTGCACATGACCTCGCTGATCGGCGGCGCCCGGCTGATGGCCGGGTCCCGGGAAGCCTGGCGGGGCACCTTCGTGGCGCTCTTCCAGCCCTCCGAGGAGAAGGGTGACGGCGCGGACGCGATGATCGCCGACGGCCTGACCTCGCGGGTGCCCCGTCCCGACGTGGTGCTCGCCCAGCACGTGCTGGCCCTTCCGGCCGGTTACGTCGGGACCCGCCCGGGGCCGTTCCTGTCCGCCGCGGACAGCCTGCGGGTCACCGTGTACGGCCGGGGCGGACACGGCTCGATGCCCCAGGCGGCGGTGGACCCCGTGGTGATGGCCGCGATGATCGTCGTACGCCTGCAGACCATCGTCGCCCGGGAACTGGCGGCGACCACCCCGGCCGTCGTGACCGTGGGCAGCATCCACGCCGGGACCGGCCCCAACGTCATCCCGGACAGCGCGGTCGTCCAGCTCAACGTCCGTACCTACGACGACGCCACGCGCGCCCAGGTGCTGGGCGCGATCGAGCGGATCGTACGGGCAGAGTGCCAGGCATCCGGATCGCCGGCGGAGCCTCTCATCGAGAAGATCGCCTCCTTCCCGCCCACGGTCAACGACGAAGCCGTCACCGCGCGGGTCGCCGAGGCGTTCGCGGCTCACTTCGGCGACGACGCGCACACCGTCGAGCTGCAGACGGCCAGCGAGGACCTGAGCCTGATCCCGGACGCGTTCGGGGTGCCGTTCACCTACTGGGGCATCGGCGGCACCGACCCGGAGCTGTACGCCGAAGCCGTCGAGAACGGCACCGTCGCCCGGGACGTACCGGTCAACCACAGCCCCTTCTTCGCCCCGGTCCTCCAGCCGACCCTGGACACCGGCGTCAGCGCCCTGACCGTCGCGGCCCTGGCCTGGCTCGGCGTCTGAACCGGCCCCGTCCGTGGGGTCGCGGGGCCGGATCGGTTCAGGCGAGCCAGTCGGCGTAGCGGGTGTCGGAGAGGTGGGCGTTCTTGTCCGTGAGGACGTCACCCCTGACGGCGGCGAACATCCCGGCGGTCGGGTCCGTGACGACGGTGCGGCCGTCGGACGCGTGGGCGACGGTGATCCGGCCCAGTTCGTCCAGGGTGAAGACGTCCGGTCCCGCGATGTTGCGCACACCGCCCAGCGGGGAGCCCGCGGCGACCTCTGCCACCGCCTGGGCGACGTCCGCGGCGGCGATCGGCTGGATCGGGGTGGCGGGCAGCCGGACGGTGCCGTCCTCGGTGGTCCAGGAGAGCACCGACTCGATGAACTCCATGAACTGGGTCGCGCGGACGATCGAGTAGGGGATCGGTCCGGCCGCGAGGATCTCCTCCTGGAGCGTCTTGGCCCGGTAGTAGTCCAGCTCGGGAACCTGGTCCACGCCCACGATCGAGAGGACCACGAAGTGGCCGACGCCGCCCTCCGCGCCCGCCGCCAGGAGGTTGTCCATCGACTTCTGGAAGAAGGCCGGGGACGCCTCGTCGAAGGTGGGCGAGTTCGTCAGATCGACGATGGCGTCGGCCCCCGCCACCGCCTCCTGGAGCCCGCGCCCGCTGATGACGTCGACTCCGGTGGACTGCGCGTGCGGAACCGCCTCGTGACCTGCGGCGTTCAGATCGTTGACGACCTGCGAACCGATCAGCCCGGTGCCGCCGATGACCGCGAATTTCATGGGACGCCCTTCGCTCGGAGATGTATCCGAAATATGACATGACGGGGTTCGTCCGGTGTCGTCCGGGCGTGGCGTCCGGGTGCATCCCGCGGTCGCGCGGGCGCCTTCACCCCGGGTGGTTCACCGCCCCTGCTCCTCGGACCCGTCGCCGCGTCGCGTACCCCGCAGGGCGAAGTCGGAGCGGACCACGACGCCGGGGCGCAGGTGCCTCCGCTGGACGGCGGGTGCCTGTCCGGGCGAGGACGCGATGACGTTCAGGTACCCCTCGGGCAGGCCCGCCAGGGCGTACCGGCCGAGCGCGTCCGTGGTGGTGCGTACGAGCTGGCGCCCGTGGCCGTCGACCACGGTGACGGAGGCGTGGTGGACGGGGCCCCGGCCGACGCCGTGCACGGTGCCGATCAGGTCCGGCTCCCGATCCCCGAAGTGGTGCCGGTGCACCGGCAGCGCCACCGGGAGCGGGTAGCTCAGCGCCGGGTCCTCCGTCGGCGGCTCCTCCGGCGCCCTGTCCGCCGGTTCCGCCTCCTCGGGCGCGACGCCCTCCGCCGCGGCACGCCGGGCGTCCCGGCGGCGGTGCAGCAGCGCGTCGAGCCCCATCAGCCCGAGACCCGCCGCGATCCAGGCGCAGAGGACGAGTACGGGCCGCAGGGCACCCGCCCCGCCGAAGTAGAGCACTCCGCGCAGGGCGTCCACGGCGTTGGCGAGAGGCATGACGGCGTGGATGTACTGGAAAACGGGCGGCAGCAGCGCGGCGGGCGCGGCGCCGCCACTGGTGGGGATGGACAGCACGATGAACAGGCCCATGCCCACCAGCGGGAAGAACCGCCGGGTGAAGGGGGCGAGCCCCGACGCGACGGTGGCGACGGCGGTCGTCAGCAGGAAGGCGACGGCCATCGACGAGGGGGACGCCGGAAGGAACCCCAGCGCCGCGCCCACGGCCGAGCCGATCGCACTGAAGAGCGCGGCCACACCGAGGATGACCAGGAACTTCTTCCGCCGGTCGAAACTCACCGCGCGCAGCAGCGCCGTCGCGAGGATGTAGCCCGGGACGCTCCACGCGATGCCGACGTAGACGGCGGAGGTGCCCATCGGGTCCGCGTCGTGGACCGGCACGACGTCCCTCACCGTGAGGGTGTGACCCTGCCCGGCGACGAGGGCGGTGAAGACCGTGGTCATCTTCTGCGCGAGGACCGCGCCCTCCGCCCTGGTCACGTACAGGACCGGATCGTCGCCCGTCACCAGCGCCGCCACCGCCTCGCGACGGGTGACCGCGTGCCGGGCCTCCGCGGCCCCGCCGACCGAGGAGACCTCGAACCCGCCCGGGTACTCCTGGCCGAGTGCGGCGCGGACGCCCGTACCGGAGCCGGGGCCGGAGGCCGGTCCGGCCACCGCGATCTTCGCGTGGTGCGGCGTCGGCGAGTGCAGCGCGGGCGCGAAGCAGAAGAGGAAACCGAGGAAGAGGGCGAGCGGGAACCAGAGGGTCTCCACGAGGGTCCGGACCGGGCGAGGTCGCGGCGCGACAGGCCCCGGGGAGGCGGTCGGGGGTTCGGCCGGAGGTGCGGTGTGCATGCGGTGACTGTCCATGGGGTCGGTGTTCCGTGACCCGGACCGGATCGCCGGCCACCGGGTTCCCGGGGTTCTCGTGCGCTCGCCTCGCGGGGCGTACGGCGTACGGCCGAAGGCCGGCGGGTGCGGGCTGGGCGGCCCAGTCCGTGACGCGGTGCCGGCCGCCACGGGGCGGCGGGTCCGCGGCTCCGTGTGTCAATAGTACGACGACCGTCGGCGAAGTGGCACGCATGGGTGCCGGGGGAGACTGGTGGACGCGGCAACCGCCGGCCGCGCCGGCGCCCGTACCCTCGTGCACGGGGTCGAGCGAAAGGAGGCCGCCCGGTGAAACCACGGCAGCTGATCTTCGAGCTGTACGGCGACTACCTGCGGCACCGCGGCGGCGAGGTCCGCCTCCGGGGGCTGGTCGCGGTCCTGGGCTGCTTCGGCATCCCCGACACCACCGTCCGCGTCGTGGTCGCCCGGATGCGGAAAGAGGGCTGGCTCGCCGGACGGCGCGAGGGCCGCGAGACCGTCTACTCCCTCACCGAGGAGGGCCGTCAGCTCCTCGCCGAGCGACGCGACCGGATCTACGGCCGGGCCCCCACGCCCTGGGACGGGCGCTGGCACCTCGTCACCTACTCGGTCCCCGAGACCGAACGCGCCCTGCGCGACCAACTGCGCAAGAAGCTGGCACGCCACGGATTCGGGGCCCTCTCCCCGGCCCTCTGGCTCAGCCCCCACGCCCGTACCCAACCGGTACGGGCCGCCTTCGCCGATCAGCCCGGCGTGCGCCTGGACGTCTTCCGCTCCGACACCGCCGGCCCCGCGGAGGACCGGTCCATCGCGGCCAGGGCCTGGGACCTGGACGCCCTCGACCGCGACTACGAAGCGCTGCTCACGACGCACGCGCCCGCGCTCACCGCGCTCCGCGCCGGGGACGTCACCGGGGAGGCGGCCCTCATCGGGCGCGTCACCCTGATCCACGACTTCCGGCCGATCGTCTTCGCCGACCCCGACCTGCCGACCGAACTCCTCCCGGACGACTGGCACGGTGCGAAAGCCCGCGAGGTGTTCCTCGACTCGCTCGAACTCTCCCGCGACACGGCCCACGCCTTCGCGGACCGGCTCATCGCCGGGGCGTGAGGGGCCGCCCCGGGCGGCACCGGCCGGCGGGCGGCGCTCTACACTCCACTTCACCGCGTACGCGCGGGGGAGAAGTTTGCCTTCGGTAACACGGAACACGGCAATGTCGTGAACACGGCAATATCGTGAACGCGGCAGTGTCGTGATGCCGTGAACGCCGAACCCCGGACGTGCCGAAGCGCCGAAACCGCGGGCGCCGGAGCGGGTCCGTCAAGGGGAGGAACACGCGATGGCCGGCCTGGATGCCGAGTCCGGACACCGGAGGCCCGGGCTGCTCCTGCGGGTTCTCGGCCCGCTCGAAGGGTGGAGCGGGGAGGACCGGCTGTCCTTCGGCGGGCAGGTGCAGAAGCGGATTCTCGCCGCGCTGCTGCTCGACTCCGGCCGGGTCATCCCGGTGGCCCGCCTCGCCGAGGCGGCCTGGGGCGAGGAGCCGCCCGCCACGATGACCCACCAAGTCCGCAAGGCCATTGCGGATTTGCGCAGGAGAATTCCTCTTGGGACCTCTGTCATCATCACGGACGGCGCGGGCTACCGGGTGAACCTGGCGGACGGACACCTCGATCTCCACGAGTTCAGGGCCCGCGGCCGGGCCGCGGACACCGCACTGCGCGACGGCCGACCCGCAGACGCGGCCGAGGAGCTGCGCGCCGCCCTCGACCTCTGGCGGGGTCCCGCGCTCTCCGGAGTCGGCGGGCCGTTGGCCGAGGCCGCGGCGACCGCTCTGGAGGAAGCCCGCCTCACCGCCGCCGACCAGCTCTTCGAACTGCGTCTCGGGGCGGGGGAGTCCGGCGGACTCGTCGCGGAGCTGCGCACGCTCGTCGCGGAGCATCCGCTCAGGGAGACGCTGCGCGGCCACCTGATGCTCGCGCTGCACCGCTGCGGGCGGCAGGCCGAGGCGCTCGAAGAGTACGAGCGGGTCCGCGCACTGCTCGCGGAGCGGCTGGGGGCGGACCCCGGCCGACGGCTCGCCGACCTCCACACCGGCATGCTGCGGGGCGGCCTCGCCCCGGCCGCCGACGCCCCGATGCTCCCCGCGGCATCGGAGCCGCCCGGGGAGAGGCCGCCCGGGGAGAGGCCGCCCCGGAAGGGGACGTCGTACGGGGCGCGGTCCACCGCCGCGCCTCCGGCGCCTCCGTGCACGCTTCCACCCGCGCTCGGCGACTTCGCCGGCCGTGAGCGGGAGCGGGCCGAACTCCTCGGGCATCTGCGCGACGGCGGACGCTCCGGGGCTCCGGGCCCCCGGGTGGTGGCCGTCGACGGGATGGGCGGGGTGGGCAAGACCTCGCTCGCGGTGCACGTCGCGCATCTGCTGGCACCGGAGTATCCGGATGGGCAACTCGCCCTGGATCTTCGTGGGTTCACGCCAGGGGAGGAGCCGATGGCGTCGGCTGCCGCGCTGGACGCGCTGCTGCGCGCGCTCGGCGTACCCGCGGAGCGGATACCCGACGATCCGGAGGGGCGTTCGGGGCTGTGGCGGTCGGTGCTCGCGGACCGCCGGGTTCTGCTCGTGCTCGACAACGCGGCGAACGCGGAGCAAGTCCGTCCCCTGCTGCCGAACAGTGCCAACTCATCCGTTCTGGTGACCGGTCGGGCGCGACTGCTGGATCTTGACGGCGCCCGGTGGGTCTTCGTCGGACCGCTGACCCCCGAGGGCAGCTCCGCGCTGATGGCAGAGGCCCTGAGCCCGGAGCGCGTACGGGCCGAACCCGAGGCCGCCGCGGAGCTGGCCGGGCTGTGCGGCCATCTGCCGCTGGCCCTGCGCCTCGCGACCGCCCGGCTGCGGAACCGGCCTCGCTGGACCGTCCGCCATCTCGTCGAGCGACTGCGTGACGAGAACCGCCGGATGGACGAACTCCGATCGGCGGAAAGGAGCGTGGCGGCCACCCTCCAGCTGTCCCACCGGACGATGACCGCACCGCACCGCCACGCCTTCCTGATGCTCGGCCTGCACCCCGGCGCGGTGTTCGGCGTCCACTCGGCCGCCGCGTTGCTGGGGACGGACACCCAGGACGCGGAGGACGCCCTGGAGGCGCTGCTCGACGCACACCTGCTCCAGCAACCCGCCCTCGGGCTCTACGCCTTCCACGACCTGGTACGCAGCTTCGCCCGGGACCTGGGCGCGTCCTCGATCACCAGGTGTGCCGAGTCGGCGGCGGTCGAACGGCTGCTCGGTCATTACCTGGCGGCCACCGGGGCCGCGTGCGCACTGGTCTCCCCGGGGCGTACGTCCCGCCCCCACGGACTCACGGCCCGCGGCGGCGAGCTGCCCGCCTTCAGGGACAGGGCGCGGGCCATGGAGTGGTTCGAGCGCGAGCACCCCGGAATCCTCGCGGCGGTGACGCTCGCCGAGCGTCGCGGCCACGACCGCCACGTCCTCGCGCTGACACGCGATCTCCACTTCCTGCTGCACGCCCGAGGGCAGTTCGACGCGCTCGGGGATCTCGCGCGCCTCGCTGTCCTGGCAGCCCGGAGGACCGGCCAATCCACCCTGCTTTGCGTGGCGTTGACCAACCTCGGCGCGACCTGCTGGCGACTCGGCCGGTTCGCGGAGGGTCTCGCCGCCGCCGAGGAGGCCAGGGATCTCGCGCACCGTCTGGGCGACCGCCGCGCCGAGGCCCACAGTGAGGCGAACAGGGGGCTGATGCTCTCGGAACTGGGGCGGTACGGCGAGGCGCTGCCGCCACTGGAGCGCGCCCTGTCGCTGGCCCGTGAGGAGGGCGCGGTGCGGGTGGAGGCGGAGGCTCTGACGACCCTCAGCGCACTGTACGGACGGTGGGGCCGCCACCTTGAAGCGGTCACCGCCGCCCGGCGGGCGCTGCGGACCGCCCGAGCCCACGGCTACCCGACCTACGAGATCGTCGCACTCGCCGAACTCGCCTCCGCCCACCTGGGGCTCGGCGCGTACCCGGAGGCGGGGCGGCTGCTGACGTCCGCCCGGGAACTGTGCGGCGACGGGGCCATCGGCCCCGGTGACGCCGCTCTGGTGCACGCGCTCTCCGGCAAGCTCGCCCAGCGGCTGGGCGAGGCGGACGAGGCCCGCGCGTTCGCCGGGCGTGCACTGCTACTCGCCCGCTCGGGCGGGGCGCAGGTCCGGCTGGCGAGGGTGGGTAACCTCGTCGCCGAACTCCACCTGGATCAGGGCGAGTACGAGGCTGCCCGGACGGCGTACACCCGGGCGTGCGCGATGGCCTCGGCGATGCGCTTCCGCCCCGCCGAGGCCGCCGCGCTGCTCGGTCTGGCCCGGGTCTCAAGGGCCCTCGGAGAGACGGCAGCGGCGGACGAACACGACTCCCGAGCCACGGAGTTGTTCGACCTGATGGCGGTCCCGGAGTGCGCCCGTACCTGATGGCGGGAGGCCTTGTGCGCGCAACGGGTCGAGGGGGCGGACCCGTTGGCCGTACCGCCGCGTCACGGGCCGACTCGGCCCAGGGCCCCCGCGCCACCCACCGGGGCCGCCGCCCCGACCACCGCCGGGGCGAAGAAGCGGGCGGCCCGGTCGAGCGCGTCGCCGTCCTCCAGCACCTGGCCCGGCCGCGTGCCGTTGGCGAGCAGCACGCCGCCCCAGCCCATGCGCAGGTAGTCGGCGGTGTTGCGCAGCGTGCCGATCAGCGGATCGGCGAGAGAGGCGTCGGCCGACGCGTACGCGGTCACGCCCCACAGGCTCTTCTCGCGCATCTCCTCCGTGAACCTCGGGCCGGGGACCCGCATCCACCCCGACCAGTGGTCCAGATAGAGCTTCACCTCCGCCGAAACGCTGTACCAGTACAGCGGGCTGACGATGACGATGTCCGTGGCCTCACGCGTGGCCTGCCGGAGTGTCCCGGCGTTCCCGTCCGGCTCCTCGTACAGCCCCGTGCCCGTGTGCCGCAGGTCCTCGAAACGCGGCAGGGGGTGGTCGCTCAGCCGGACCCACCGCTGGGCCACCACCGCGGGAAGGGTGGCGGCGGCACGACGGGCCAGCGCCTCGGAGTTCCCGTCCGGACGCGAACTGCCGAGGACGAAGAGAAAGGACCTGGAGGAGTGCATGGTGTGTGACTTCCTGAGTTCTGGGTGACGGGTGGTGAAGGGCGGACGGCGATCGGTGGGCGGTGATCGGCGACGGCACCACGATCGCGCGTCCGCGTCCCCCTGGCATACCGATCCGATACCGGCCCGCCGACGAAGCATGCCGGGCGCCCTCCCGGAGGGCGGAGGTCCGCCATCCGATACGCTGGTGGTCCATGGCACTGACTGCTTCGCTGTGGACCTTCGCCCTCGTCGTAGGGCTCCTTACCCTCACTCCGGGGCTCGACACCGCCCTGATCCTGCGCACCTCGGCCCTCGGCCGGCGCCGCCGGGCCTGGGGTGTCGTCCTCGGCATCCAGACGGGCACCCTCACCTGGGGCGCCCTCACCTCCCTGGGCGTGACCGCGCTCCTCACCGCCTCCCACCTCGCCTACGAGACGCTTCGCTGGGTGGGGGCCGCCTACCTGGTCTGGATGGGCGCGCGGATGCTCCGCGACACCTTCCGAGGCCGGACCCCGGCGGCGGACGACGTACTGGCGTCCCTGCTGCCCGCCGGGGCGGACTCCGTGGGCGGCGGCTGGCGCCAGGGACTCCTGACCAATCTGCTCAACCCGAAGATGGGCGCGTTCTACGTCGCCGTCCTGCCCCAGTTCATCCCGCCCGGCGCCGACCACTTCACCGCTGGACTCCTGCTGACCAGCGTGCACATCGTCCTCGGGCTGGTGTGGTCGGCCGTACTGATCGGCTGCGCCCGGCTCCTCGACGGCTGGCTCCGCAAGCCCCGTGCCCGCCGTCTGCTCGACCGGATCACCGGCACGGTCGTGGCCGGATTCGGCATCCGCCTGGCGTTCGGCGAGTGAACCGGCGGCCCCGGGCGGCCCGACCGGGGC